>NZ_AFGF01000233.1 GCF_000219125.1 Acetonema longum DSM 6540 | reverse complement strand
TTCCCAGCCAGAATTTAGCACTTTCATTTTCTCCCACCCACATGCCTAAAACATCCCGAATTCCATCCATTTGAACACCAATCGCGATGTAAACAGCCTTTTTAATAATTTGACCTTCGCTTCGGACATGAAAGTGGATGGCATCCATGAATACAACCGCATAGATGTTCTCTAAGGGCCGCACCTGCCATTCCTTTACAAGCGGAAGGATTTTATCGGTAACACGGCTAATCGTGCTGTCGGATACTTCAATTCCGTAAATATCGCGGATATGACCTTCGATATCACTTGTGGTCATGCCCTTTGCATACATGGATAAGATCTTTTCTTCGATATCGCCGCTTAGGGTTGTCTGGTTTTTCTTTACGATCCGTGGCTGAAATTCACCTTTGCGGTC
>NZ_AFGF01000232.1 GCF_000219125.1 Acetonema longum DSM 6540 | reverse complement strand
TTCGAAGCTTTCCGTTTCCATTTCTTTTTCATCCAGGGAGCGGATAAACATCAAATAAGTAAGCTGCTCAATTACGTCAGTGGATTGCCTCCCGTCCACATATCTGTCCATATTTTATCAACCTTGTTCCGTACTTCTCCTGTCAGCATCGACTCAATCCCTTTCCGTAAAACCAGAGACCGGGACGATTTTCCCGGCTTGAATTCCGCTGCTTTCATTCCGCCTGTTTCGGGACGATATTTTAATATATTTTTAATCTAAACATAGAAATCCTGCCAAATTTGTCAAGGATATTGAAAATTTGACAGGATTTTTGTTGCCCTATATTTTTGAACGATATGTTCACTTTCACATTTTTGCATATTGATCACTTATATACTCACAGCTTATTGCGGTCTTCGGAAATCATTGTGCGCTCAAAAAGCATACTGTCAATCTGCCGCTCCAACTCGCGCTTGGTGTAATTGTTCCGACTGCAAAGAAGCAGGTAGAATTCCCGTGCTTCATCGGTTTTCGCCCGCGACATTATCAGCAGATTTTGCGTCCAGCTAATTTCTCGCACCAATGGTGCGAGTTTTTCGTTATCGCTGTGAGTCTCGTAAAATGCCGCATACGCCAGATATTCGACGCAGAAAAGCCCTTGATGTCGGGTCGCTCTGCTTGAATGAATCTGGCAAAGTCCGAGACTACGGATTTGCCCCATCCGCTGTTCTTGACCTTGTCGCTGACATAGGCGCCGATTTCCCAGTACATCGAAATCAACTCTCGGTTCACGGCTCGAAAGGCATTCTCGCGGGCACGCTCGATGATGGATATAATCTCGCCATATGCAATGTGGTTATTTGGTGTCAGTTCTTTGCTCATATTCCATTACCGCCTTTCGCGCTTCTAAGCGTAAGCGACACTGGAGACGTTCCTCTTTTGGCACAAAAAGCGCTCTTCTGCTGACAAGGCTTTTTGAATCGTCGGTTCACTCATCACGATCTCCTCCATTTGTGCGCACGTTGTGCGCTTCATATAGATAGAATTACCGTAGAAATACAAAGGCTCCTGCAATTATAAGAACATTTTGCAGAAGCTTTGTCTATTCTATACTTATCTTCTAACATCCCAAGCTGTCTTTCGCCGTTAGATAGGATACGGTTCGCCCCTCCAATCTTCACCGTCCGATAAATCTGCTCTACCAACAACAACCATTCCCCTAAATTGAAAATTTGAATGATCGTTTTATGCACAGTGCACCATGAAAAGAACGGAACCCGCCGGGCCCCGGCGGGTTCGTCCTGCATCGATGCTATTGTTTACTGTCCGGAATATCCGGTTAGGCTAAAGAGACGGTTTCTCGGGTCCGGATCCGTGCGTCCACGATATCCCGGAGCTCGCCGCCGGTGGTGATGAAGATATTGCGGGCGATGATGTCTTTCATAACGGCGGTCACATCGGCCAGAGTCAGGTTTTCCAGAGGATCGGCCAGGCTGATGGTCACTTCCCGGCCATTGGCGGCCCGGAAGATCATCTCAAGGGTTCTGTTCATGGGGCATTCCTCCTTTTTTTCATAATGGGATGGGGATGATGGTTTCAGGGATTACTCATTCACTAAGTTGGCTTCGTCCACACGGCTGATGGAGACAACGGAATGCTGCTGCAGCGCGGCCATGGCCTGGGCCACGGCGTAAACGTCCTCGTCCGGGGCGGCGGACTTCACGTTCTGCAGGTTGCGGACGCGGTACACCGGGGCGCCGGCGGTGCTGACGCCGGTCTGGACTTTGATCCCCACCCGGCTGGATTGGGGAACTTTGGATACTGCCATAGTTGATTCCCTCCTGTTTCCTTGTTTTTTGCGCATCTCTCCGGCGAGTCGCGCGCCTCCCTTCTAAGTGCGCTCATCTCCTTACATTCCATTGCGCTTCATTTTTAAACCTGCCAAATTTCAAGATTATTCACCGCATAGAAAATAGCCGGCTGCAGCTGCAACCGGCTATTTTCCTGGGTGTGAAATGTTAAATAATAATTAGGATGGCTCAAGGGACAAGGAACCTGTCCCCAGTCCCTAAAGCGGATAGTCGTCCGTCAAAAATCAGTTCCGTCTTTGTGCGGTTCTCCAAACAAGATTTTCATATAATCCCGTCTGCCATAGAGAATGCGCACAATATAAATGCTCCCACTATCATGCCTGTAAAATACAAGATAACTGTCGCTCACTAAAAAGCGGTAATCGGTCTTCATTTCGACAATGGCTGATAAGGGTGCTCCGCGATCAGGAAAATCCGTAAGCCCACGAATGACTTTTATTATCTTTGAAATCGTGTTAAGGGCCGCCGTAGGATTGTCAAGTTCCATTGCAATATAGTTTTTAATGCCCTGTAAATCATTTTGCGCCTCGGATGATATATGGACCTTCATACTATACCCCTAAAGATTTTTCAACTTCCTCAATCGTTAGCCAACCTTTCTCGCGCCCGGCCTTTTCACCCTCCGCTAACTGTGACATGAGTTTGATGGTTGCCTGTGTTTTTTCGTAATCGGCAATATCAACAAGTGCATAGCGTCCTCTGCCGTTCTTTGTCAAAAAGACCGGTGCACCAACTGCAACATCCCGCAACACTTCGTTATAATTTCGCAAGTCTGAAACCGGTTTAATGTTCGGCATAAAAATCGCTCCTTTTCCTTGCTGATATTATTATAGGCTAATTATTCGTAAAATACAACAGCATTTCATGACCGCTAAGGGGGACCGCCAGGGGACTGTTAGAATCTTTCTTGCCACTGCTACAATGGCTTTTTTCTTGCCTAATTTCCCCTGGCAGGACCAAAACCAACGGGAAAAGGAGCTGTCCCTAACCCGTACCGCTGACCATGCCACCTGACAAAGGCAGGAGTGGACTGCCTGATCCAACGAAGTTTATTGTCCGCTGTCTAGCAGCAGTTCTCTATACTCAAAGACAATCCGATCATGTTCTAGTAGCGGGGTTTCAACCTCCACACCGTCCCCCGATCTTTTCCTGCTGTTTCCATTCTTCCCGTCTAGCATCTATTTTCATGCGGTCTTCTGTGTCATGCTTTGTCATGGCTGTTCTTGACTTGAATTAGTCCTGGCATAAAAATTTTCAATGGATGGCAAAAGCCAATGTTTAGATTATGAACTAAAGTTAAGGCAGTATTGCCCTGGGCTAACAGCGCGCCCAAGTCAACTTCGCGAATCAGGTGGCATTCGGCAAAACAGCGCATGGAAAAGACGATATGTTTTTCGCCCTATTCTCCGGCAATAAAAGCCCGCATTGCGTCTTCAATGATCTCTATCCGTAAATCTCTTGCGATCTCAAGCCTATCGTTTCTGAGTGCAAAGGAGTTTATTTTTACATCCCGTTCTTCCTTTAACATTGTATTAGTAAAGCCCAGCAGAGCATCTACCGGACCACCAGGCTCCTGCAATAACATGGCTTTTAACTGGTCAAGCAGCTTCTTCGTAGGCGTATCCTGAAAAATGATACGGCCGTCGGTCTTTTCAGTATGCCGTTCAAACTGATCCATATGCCAGTTGATTTGCCAATTATGCCATCTCTTCCTGAGACGCTCCAATAAACCAGGCGCATCGCTTGCAATCCAAGGCAGTCAAGTTTTCGTTGTTTTTTGCAATGGCCGGAGTATCTAGGGCTGCGCAAAAAGCAAAAAAGAGTAAGGTTAAAATGATGTTCCTGACGCAAAAGCAGTTCCTGAAAGTGCAGGAAGTTAGCATGGCGGTACAGATTCGACTGCTTGAGAGAAATGATGGTAGCGACAAACTCTTCACTGAATGCATGAGCGGGTTTGCGACCGCTATTCTTGTGAACTAAGATACCAGGACCTTCTTTGATGAATCCCGTCTTTAGTCTGATCATCTGACGTTTACTGAGGTTTAAGCTGGATGCGGCCTGGGCAAGAGTCAGGTCACCGTCAATGAGCTTTCGTAACACGCTATGTCTATTGAGTTGTTCTGGGGACAATAGATAATGCACCTCGTTGTTCATACTGACATTTTATCGCGATAATCTACAAGGTGACATTATCACAAGTTAAACACAGCCTGCTAGCTTACAGTATTGCTGATAAAAGGGACACATGATATAATATTGACAGAATAATGGATGAGGAGATGTGTGCATGAATCAACAAACACCCATTATCACAAATATAAAGCCTTCCACCGCTATCCGGCATGATTATAATTCTTTTTCCCGGCTGTGCCATGAAACCCAGGAGCCTGTGGTTATCACCAAAAACGGCGAAGCTGATCTGGTGGTCATGAGCCATGAGGCTTACCAAAAGCTAATGGCTCGTCAGAGACTGGGACAAATGCTGTCGGAAATTGACCGAGACATTGCCGCTGGGGTGCCGATGCGGGATTTCGAAGAGGTTTTTGATTCCCTTCAAAAGAGAATAGAGCATGCCTAAGAAGATTGTCCTGGCCGAAGCTGCTTACTATGACATTGACAGTATGTTTTCGTATATTTCCCATGACAATAAGAATGCGGCAGAAATACTGCGCCGGCGCATTTATGAAGGGATTAAGCTTTTGACCGACTTCCCGGAGGCAGGGCCGGTCGTTCCGGAAGAAGATGCTCCTGGGGCGCAGCGTGGCTACAGACGGATTGTCGTGACCCCGTACCTTATATTTTATCGGGTCATGAATGACCGAATTATTATTGCCAGGGTGCTGCATGGCCGGCAAAACTGGCTGCAGTCTCTTTTTGAAATGAAAGAGTTTGAATGAAA
>NZ_AFGF01000231.1 GCF_000219125.1 Acetonema longum DSM 6540 | reverse complement strand
TCCTGCCGCAGGGGAAGAAGACGAAGACTAATTTCTCTTGAAACTCTTGAAGTGAGAGGTTACTTCCGGGTAACCTCCCCCTAGAGTTCTTTTAAAAGTTAGAATAGTGGAACGCGTTGCAAACTATCACTACTTAGTTAGCGTCAGCATATCTGCCTGAATGCTGAAAATCTGACAATTTGGATTTTTCTGCTCATTGCAGGCGTTACAGATTCGCTGCACTATAAATCACGCAAGGGAGGAAAACACATGGAAATCACTACTGCTGCCATAGCCTCGATCATTGCGTTAGTGATTGTGGTTGTTATCAGCTGCATCAACGAAGACCTTAACGTAGGTTTCCTGGGTATCGGCTTTGCCATCATCGTTGGCGGAGCGTTCAGCGGCCTTACCGGGGCTAAAGTCATGGGGTCCTTCCCACTGAGCCTGTTCATGATCCTGACTGGCGTCACGTTCCTGTTCGGTATGGCTCAGACCAATGGCACTATGGAAAAGCTGACTGCTTACTCGGTTCGTCTCTGCAAAGGCAACACGGCCTTGATTCCTTTGATCGTTTTTCTGTTGACTACTTTTGTTACCACCATCGGACCTGGCAACATCGCCGGTACGGCTTTGATGGCGCCTGTGGCCATGGCTATTGCTACCCGCGTTGGCATGCCTGCTTTCCTGATGACCCTTATTGTTGTCGGCGCTGCTAACGGCGCTGCCTTCTCGCCTTTTGCCCCTACCGGCATTATTGCCAACGGCATTATTGCCAAAATGGCGCCTCAGCTTGGCATTGCTGCGGATGCTTTGAACGGTCTGGCCTGGAAGATTCATTTTAACTCCACAGTTGTACAGGGCATCATTAATATTGGCGGTTTCTTTATCCTGGGCGGCTGGATCTGGATTACCAAACAGCGCGGCGCAACCTTGGATATTGATGAACTGGCGCCGAAACCGGAACCCTTCAATAAACACCAATGGCTGACTCTGGCTATGGTTGGCGTACTGATCCTGCTGGTGGTTCTGCCCGGTTTGCCTGGCATGCAGAACCTGTTCCCGAAGATTGTCATGAATATGCTGTCTAATGTTGGCTCAGTTGCTTTTGTTCTTTCCTGCGTCCTGATGCTGACCGGCTCAGGCGACAGCAAGGCGGCTGTCAAAGTAATGCCCTGGGGTGTTATGATGATGGTTTGCGGCGTATCCGTACTGATTGATGTAATGGATAAAGCCGGCGGCCTGAATGCCTTGATCAAATTGATCGGTACTGTATCCGGTCCTGTTACAGCCAACTTCTGGCTGGGGGTAATTCCTGGCATTATTTCGGCTTACTCCAGCTCTTCCGGCGTGGTTATGCCGATGTTCCTGCCCATGGTGCCCGGTTTGATTAAAGAAATCGGCGGCGGCGATCCGATTGCCTTGATCTCTACCATCAACGTAGGATCCCATGTGGTTGATACTTCACCGTTATCTACTCTGGGCGCTCTTTGCATCGCTTGCGCCGGTGACCATGAAGACAAAGCAAAACTGTTCCGCAACCTCTTGATCTGGGGTCTGTCCATGTCAGTAGTAGGCGGCATTGTCTGCTATGTGTTTTTCGGTCTTCTGGGATTCTAATCCGTTTTTCCGTTTCGGAAATTCTCAATGTTCAGAGGGGGAGACTCGCCTCTCACCCTCTGGCATTGCAAAGATACAACAAAGTGTATGCATTTTTGCATTATTTTGCACTAAAAAAAGAGGCTTTTTTGTTACATCGAGAAAGTAATAATTGTACCACCCACGCTAAGCAATTGCCATTCTCACATTGGAGATAGTAGGAATTTGAGTAGCGTTTTTTGTTTAATTAAATTATCAGAATAATATATTGGGCAGATAATTGTCTGAATAAAAGCAATTATCTGCCCAATGTGGGTAGAGTAAAGGGGGGATGCCTTTAGGCTGGTTACAGATGGGATTATAGCATTGTTATGTATTGGCTGTTTCTTAAGCACTGCTCATGGTCCGTCGGCTGCCTTATTGACCCATCAACTTATAAGCTGTCTTAGTCTAACTGACCGTAGAAAAATGTACTAAATTTAGTTGGATGAGGAGGAAATGGAAGAATGGAATTGTCAATAGCAGCAATTATGTCTATCATAGCGCTATGCATCGTTGTCATCATCAGCTGCATTAATGAAGACCTGCATGTCGGGTTCCTGGCCGTTGCTTTTGGAATTATTGTCGGCGGCCTGTGGGGTGGAATGACCGGCGCTAAGGTTTTGGGCTATTTCCCGGTCAGTCTGTTTATGATCTTGGTGGGTGTCACCTTCTTCTTCGGCATGGCGCAGACTAACGGTACCATGGAGAAATTAACTGCCTATTCTATCCGTATTTGTAAAGGCAATACTGCTATTGTACCCTTGATCGTATTCGTTCTGACTACCTTTGTTACCACTATTGGACCTGGCAATATCGCCGGCACAGCTCTGATGGCGCCGGTAGCTATGGCTATTGCCACTCGTATCGGCATGCCAGCCTTCCTGATGACCCTGTTGGTCGTTGGCGCATCTAATGGCGCCGCCTTTTCTCCGTTTGCTCCTACCGGCATTATCTCTAACGGGATTATTGCCAAAATGGCTCCTCAGCTTGGCATTGCTGCCGATGCCCTCAACGGTTTGGCCTGGAAAATCCATTTTAACTCCGAAGTGGCTCAGAGCTTTGCCAATATTGGCGGGTTCTTTATACTGGGCGGCTGGGCCTGGATTAAGAAGCAGCGCGGAGAGACCCTGGATATTAACGAACTGGCTCCAAAGCCAGAACCCTTTGACAAGCATCAATGGCTGACCTTGTCACTGGTCGGCGTATTAATCCTGGCGATTGTTGTTCCCGGTTTGCCTGGTTTTAAAGGCATATTCCCGAAAACTATTCTTAATCTGCTGAGTAATGTGGGTACAGTCGCCTTTATGCTGGCTGCTGTCCTCATGTTAACCGGATCGGGCGACTCCAAGAAAGCTATCAAAGTCATGCCATGGGGCGTTATTATGATGGTCTGCGGTGTTACCGTCCTAATTGAGGTCATGGATAAATCCGGTGGACTGAACGCCTTCATCAAGATGATTGGTGCGATCTCTACCCCGACTACTGTTAATGCCTGGCTGGCTCTGATCACCGGTGTTATCTCGGCTTATTCCAGTTCTTCCGGCGTGGTTATGCCGATGTTTTTGCCCATGACTCCCGGCTTGATCCAAGAAATCGGCGGCGGCGATCCGATTGCCATCATTTCCTCAATCAACATCGGTGCTCACTTGGTTGATACTTCGCCTCTGTCCACTCTCGGCGCTCTTTGCATCGCTTGCGCCGGCGATCATGAGGACAAAGGCAAACTGTTCCGCAACCTGCTGATCTGGGGTCTGTCCATGTCGGTGGTTGGCGCGATTATTTGCTATGTGTTCTTTGGTCTCCTGGGATTCTAATTCTTTTCCAAAAGGCTTTAACGGGTCGAAGGCCTGCCTTCGGCCCATTTTCTATTGCGGCAGTAAAAAAGCTCGCCCTTTTTTACTGCCGCAAGAAGCCGGGTACTTCCCGTATCCGTTACCGTTTACAGGTTCCCGGTTATCAGACACTGGGACTAACATTAGTATAGCCTGATATACTACAGGGTTACAAATACATCTTTCTTATGCCAATATAGTTCTAAACTATACAGAAAAGTGCACGCCGGACATGAATTCGACGAATGTTTTCGCCGCGTTGGAAAGATAGCGGTTACGGTTCCAGGTCAGTGCGATCTGATAATAGATCGGGTCAGCCAAGGGAAAGCTCTGAATTGCCGGATAACGTTTGGCTATGGCGTCAAAGAGAAAGGTTATGCCGATCTCCAGCTCTACCAGACTGATGATCGTCTCTACCTGACTGGAAGAGAAAATAATTTGGGGAGTAAAGTGGTGCTTTTTACATTCCGCCAGTATAGCCTGCCGGTTAAAAGTATCTTTGCGCAGTAAAATAAAGGATTGCCCGCTTAATTGCTCAAAAGGTATGTTGGCAAGATGGGTCAGCGGGTGGCCAGGATACAGACAAAGATAGATCTGACCGGTTGTAATCGGGATGGTATCTAGGGCTGACGGCGACGCAGCTTTTATAATGGCCGGCGACGGAGCGGCAGACTGGGTAATAAACCCCACATCAATATGGCCTTGCTCCACTAAGTTCCGGATCGTTACCGAGCCGGCTTCGATGGCTGTGAGACTGAACCGGGGGTATTGCTTCTGGAATTGGGCGAAGATATGCGGGAACAGCGAGAGGCCAATCATGGACGGGACCCCGATATTAATCGTACCATGGGGCGACTTGCTTAGATCTTTCATTTCGCGGATCGAGTCATCAATGCTGGCCAGAATGTCATTCACCCGCTTCGAGAAGACGCGTCCTTCGGCATTCAGGGTGATTTGTCTTTGGCTGCGGTTAAACAACTGAACTCCCAGTTCTTCCTCCAGCTTCTGGATGGCGATGGAAACGGAAGGCTGGGCAATATGAAGCTGATCAGCTGCCTTGGAAATACTGTTCAGTTGGCTGGCTAATTGAAAATATTTTAGTTGCCGTAAATCCATAAGGACTTCCCTCATTTTTATTTATTCCATGTATTTACATAAGTATAGGCTTTGGCCATTGGTCACGACAAATACATCTTGCTTATGCTCAAATAGTTATAAACTATATGAGACAGAACCGGCCGGACTTTTTTCGGTTTGCCGGTGATATGGCAGAGACGCCAGGCAGCATTTTGCTGCCTGGCGTCTCTGTTTCTCTCATATAAAAACTGGGCCCGGGAGGCCCTTATGTCCGGGAATATACGCTGGTCATAAAATCGATAAATACCTTCGAAGCATTGGAAAGGTAGCGATTGCGATTCCAGGTCAGTGTGATCTGATAATGAATCGGATTAGTCAACGGGAGGCTATGGATCGTCGAATGCCTCCGGGCGATGACGTCAAAGAGAAAGGATATGCCGACCTCCAGTTCCACCAGGCTGATAATCGTCTCGACCTGACTTGATGAAAAGACAATACGGGGCGTAAACTGATATTTCTTGCATTCATTCAGGATGATCTGACGGTGAAAGGAATTCTTTTTCAGTAAAATAAACGGCTGATCCTGCAATTGAGTAAACGGGATGCTGGCCAGCTGGCTCAAGGGGTGCCCGGGATGCAGGCAAACATTAAGTTGTCCTTTGGTAATCGGGATGGTATCTAAAAAAGGCGGTATATCCGTTTTGGTGAGAAATCCAATATCAATTTTACCTTGCTCGACCAGGTTTTGAATCGTTACTGATCCGCCTTCAATGGCGGTGATCTTGAATTGGGGATATTGCTTCTGGAATTGGGCGAAGATGGTGGGAAACAGGGAAAGTCCGATCATGGGCGGGAGACCGATGGTAATTAAGCCTTGTTGCAGCAGGCGCAAATCTTTCATTTCGCTGACTGAGTCGCCGACGCGGTTTAAAATCTCGTTGACGCGCTCTGAAAAGACATGCCCGGCGACAGTCAGGGCAATTTGCCGCTGGCTGCGGTCAAAGAGCTGTATGCCGAGTTCTTCCTCTAATTTTTGGATGGCAATGGTAACGGAAGGCTGAGCGATGTGAAGCTGTTCCGCTGCTTTTGAAATGCTGTTTAGTTGGCAGACCATCTGAAAATATTCTAATTGTCGCAATTCCACCGTGGGAAATCCTCCCAATATATAGTTTGAAGATATATTAACATAGTTATACCATATTTTTAATTCACAAACCAGCAAGATATACTAAAGTCAATCCATCTAAAGTAAACTTTTAGGAAGTGAAAATACGATGAAATCTCAAACATCAGGCGGGTTCCCACTAACAACGGATCCCTTGATTTCAGGCCAATCCGGCAACAGTATCAGCAGGTTTTATTACCGCAAGCACAAAGCGGCTATGATCCGGGCGGCGGCGCTCTTGCGTCAGCCGGAATCAACTCACGAGATTCATAATCCTTGGAACTGCGGTAAGTTTAACAAAAGATTTCTCCATGAATTAAAATTGCTTATTCAATCAGTGTGGAATTAAAAATCGGCTTTCTGCCGTAAAAAGGCGGCAGAAGGGGGGAGTAACAAGCAGAAAAAAGAAAAAGCAGCCAAATTCGTTAAAATTCAGTTATGGAGAGGAGTCTTTACATGTTTGGAATGTCTCTTGCAGCCATTGCTTCACTTTTAGCCGTCATTATCGTAGTTGGCATATCGATGATCAATGAAGACCTCAATGTCGGCATCCTGGCCATCGGCTTCGCTATTGCCGTAGGCTCTTTTTTTGCCAATCTGTCGTCGGTCCAGGTCATGCAGGCCTGGCCGCTGGACTTGTTCATGATTTTGACCGGCGTCACTTTCTTATTTGGCATTGCAACCACCAATGGCACCATGGAAAAACTCACCGGCAATGCGATACGTCTGGCCAAAGGCAATACCGCATTAATCCCCCTGATTATCTTTATGCTCATCACCATCATTACAACCATCGGGCCCGGCAATATAGCCACCGTTGCCCTGATGGCGCCGGTGGCTATGGCAATTGCCAGCCGGATCGGCATGAGCGCCTTTTTAATGACCCTGCTGGTGGTGGGGGCAGCCGAGGGAGCGGCGTTTTCTCCGATCGCTCCTACCGGTATCATCTCCAACTCCTTTGTTAGCAAAATGGCGCCGCAGCTGGCGGCTTTGGGGCAGCCGCTGGGCGACCTGAATCTGCTGGCCTGGAAGATCCATCTGAATTCTGAAGTCGCCCAGCTGGTCGGCAACGTTGGCGGTTTTCTGGCCCTCGGCGGCTGGACCTGGATCCGCCAACAGCGCGATTCCAGCTTAAGCATTGACGACATTGCCCCCAAACCTGAACCCTTTGATAAGAAACAATGGTTGACCCTGGCCAGCATTGCCGTGTTAGTGCTGTTGGTCATTCTTCCCAGCCTGACAATCACCAAGGGATTGTTTTCACCGACATTCATGAACTTTATCGGTACCGGTAAGGCAACCAACGTAGGTTCCGTGGCCTTCCTGCTATCCGGCATCCTGCTGATTGCCGGCGCTGGCGACAGCAAAGCGGCGGTGAAGTCCATGCCTTGGTCGGTGATTATCATGGTAGGCGGTATGGGAATCCTCATTGACGTCATGGATAAGGCCGGCGGACTGAATGCTCTGGTGAGCATGATTGCAGCGGTTTCTGACCCGGTATCGATTAATGGCGTATTAGGCCTGGTAACCGGCATCATTTCCGCCTATTCCAGTTCTTCCGGCGTGGTGATGCCGATGTTTCTGCCATTGGTGCCCGGCCTGGTAGAACAGGTAGGCGGCAATGCCATATCGATGATTTCGTCCATTAATGTTGGTTCCCATATGGTTGATACATCCCCTCTATCTCTCTTCGGCGCCATTTGTATCGCCTGCGCCGATGAGAAAGAAGATAAAAACAAATTGTTTCGTCATCTGCTGATCTGGGGATTCTCCATGGCAGTAGTCGGCGCCATTCTTTGTTACATCTTCTTTGGGCTCCTTGGTCTGTAAGCTTTAGGCAGTCACCCTTAGCCTAAAACAAGGGCGGTAGCTGGCTATGAATGCCGGCTGCCGCCCTTGGCTTTTTTTATAGATATTAATGGGATAGTTCTTTTTTAGCTATGTCGGCTAGAAAAGAAGCCAAGCTGCTGCAGCGCCTACAAAGGCCATGGTTAAGCCCCAGGCTAACAGCTGATTGAACAGTTTCCGTTTATCCATTTCCGGAGTTGCTGCGCCAATGATTAGCGCTCCCAGTGTGGACAGCGGGCTGGCGTCAACGATAAAGCTGCCCATGCATACGCCGGAGAAAATGCTGACTAAATCGCCGCCGACTTGTTCAACCAAGCCGGGAACCATCGGCAGGAATGCGGGCAGTACAACGCCGACTGAGCTGGAATAGGCCGATATCAGACCGGGGATTAAAGTAGCGACAAAGGGTAATGAATGCGGTGTTGAGATGCTTGCAATCATCCCGATAAACATGTCCATACCGCCGGTTTGGCTCATTAAGCCGACCAGAACCGATACGCCACAAACCATCAACAGCGCTCCCCAGGGAATGCAGTTTTGTAAAACCTTTTTCTCATCGGCGCAGCCCAAGAGGATCAGAATCGTACCGATAAATATGCCGGTCAGACCGACATCAAATTTCAGGACCAGGGCGCCGAACAGCATTAATCCGATACCGATCAGAGTCAAAAAGTGTTGTTTCTGATAGGTTAGGGCTTTAAGAGCTTCAGCTTCGGGATTCCCATCAGCCTTAGCGGCATTGTTTTTGCTAAAGAAGTCATTTTTCAGTAAAGTGAGTCCGCCAAAGAGGATGTAGGCTACGACATTAATAGCAGCATTGGCTACTGCTGAGTTTCTGAACAGCTCAAAGGAAATGTCAGGCATGCCTAGCTTGGCGATTAGGCCGACTGCGATTGCTCCCGAGGGAGTAATCGGCGACATGGAAGCGGCGTTAGCGCCATTGATAACCAGGATGGCCATTAAGAAAGGGTTTATTTTTAATTTGCTGGCGATACCCATCGCCGGCGGGGCTAACAAGGCGACGACCGGAATGGGGCCTGGTCCGATTGCCGACAGGACAAAGCCTAACAGGAAAAATGCAATCGGCACTAAGCTGGCCTTACCATTGACCAGTTTAATGCAGGTGCCGCACAGCCTGTCCAAAGTGCCGTTCTCCTGGGCAATACCGAACAGATAGGTAACACCGAGTAAAATGATGAAAAGGCCTACCGGAAAACCGGCCAGCACAGCGCTGACTTTCATGCCGGCCACCAAAATGCCGACAATAAAGCTGAAGGCAATGGCCAGGAGTCCGACGTTGTAAGGCAGTACGCAGGATATCAGGATGACAATCAGCAGAGCGATCAATGACATTAATGCTAAGGACACTATAAAACCTCCTTTAGTATTTCCGGCTTATTCGTCATCCTTGACGACGTCG
>NZ_AFGF01000230.1 GCF_000219125.1 Acetonema longum DSM 6540 | reverse complement strand
GCCGGGAAAGCTTTATGCAGAGCCGTGGTAGCGATCATGAAAACGCAGATAACCAGGAACATGGTAGGCAGTGCGATAGCACCCATGGTAATCGCATTGATAGTATCTTGTGACATGTTCAGCGCACCTCCAATTTATTTCATTAAAGCAGGAATCAGCGCCAGGACCAGACCGCCGGCGACAACGGATGCAACCTGACCGGCCACATTCACGCCGATGGCATGCTGGATGATAAAGTTGGTGGGGTCTTCTTTCAGCGCCATTTTAGCGATAACCCGGCCGGACATCGGGAACGCGGAAATTCCGCAGGCGCCGATCATCGGGTTGACCTTTTTGGTGCTGAACAGGTTCAGGAGTTTGGCGAACAGAACGCCGCCAACCGTGTCAAACACGAAGGCTACTGCGCCCAGGGCCATGATCAGGAGAACGTTGAAGGTCAGGAAGCGTTCGGCGGTCATGGTGCCGCCGATGGTGATGCCTAAGAGCAGAGTGACCAGGTTGGCCAGCTCGCTTTGAGCGCAGTTGGAGAGGTTGTCCACAACTCCGCTTTCTTTCAGCAGGTTACCGAACATTAAAGCGCCAATCAAGGCTACCGAGATCGGAGCAACGATACCGGCGATCAGGACAATCATCAGCGGGAAGAGGAATTTGGTAGTGGAAGAAACAGGCTCTTCTCCTTCAAATCCCATTTTGATTTTGCGTTCATTTGCAGTCGTGATGGCTCTGATAACCGGCGGTTGGATAACCGGTACCAAGGACATGTAGCAATAAGCGGCAACCGAAAGAGGTCCCAGGAGTTCTACAGCGTAACGGGCAGCCACATAAATCGTGGTAGGGCCGTCAGCTGCACCGATGATGCCGATAGAGGCCGCATGAGGGAAGGAGAATCCCAGGAACGTCGCGCCGATGGCAGTGGCGAAGATGCCGAACTGTGCGGCAGCGGCAAACAGCATAACTTTCGGGTTGCGAATGAGCGGCGCAAAGTCGCACATAGCGCCAATTGCAATGAATATGAGGACAGGGAAAAGCTCATTGGCGATACCCGCGTTATAGAGAGTGATCAGAAAGCCAACGGCATCTGCTTCCACGGATACGGCGGAAGAATGCGGAATGTTGGCCAGAATGGCGCCAAAGCCGATCGGCAGCAGCAGGGCCGGCTCATAGTCGTATCTGACTGCCAGGAAGATCAAGAGAGCTCCCACGCCCCACATGACTACATGCTGCCAGCTGAGGTCAAGGAATCCCATGAGAAGTTCGTTTAACCAGGGATACTGTAAAAGCAATCCATCCATGTGTTTGTATACCCTCCCAAATGTTTATAGGCGAATAAAGAGAAATGAATCAGCTATATCGCGATTCTTTGCATCGGCGGAAGCGGTATGCTTTGGCTGCACCGGTTACTTAAAGCCGGATGCAGCCAAAACCAGTTTTTCTAAGCGTCTGTTGTACCCACTCATCTATGGCCTCGAATCTGGAACCGTTTAAAAAGGTTCAGATGCTAGGCGCGACGAGGACGCGCGCGAAAGCTGTACGTTTGCAGGGTACGGTGAGCGCGCGCCCGCAGGAGCAACGACGCAGATGGGCCTTTTTAAACGGTTCCGTTAGCCGATAACGGCCATAACGTGACCAGGTTTTACGCTTTCGCCGGCGTTCACGTTAATGGATTTGATGGTACCGGCAGCAGGAGCGCCGATTTCGTTCTGCATTTTCATGGCTTCCAAGAGCAGAACAACGTCGCCTTTTTTCACGGTCTGACCGATTTTAGCCACGACTTTGCTGACTTTGCCGGGCATCGGAGCGGTAACCGGAGTTTCGCCGGCTTTTACTTCAGCAGGAGCTGCAGCGGGCGCAGCGGCTGCTGCCGGAGCGGCTACAGGAGCCACAGCAGCGGCAGGTGCAGGGGCAGCAGCAGGTGCGGCAACAGCAGCGGCAGGAGCTGCTACTACGGCAACGCCTTCTTCAGCAACCTCTACATTGTAGGAAACTCCATTGACATTGACTTTGAATTTTCTCATTGTCTTTCCTCCATCCAATTTTCAATTCTTGCAATTATAGTCGCGCGATATGCGAGCTATAGCGGTGTTAAAAACTCTGGCGGCCATCCATAATTTTTTGACGGCCCGAAGCAGCCCAGGCATTGCCGGAGCGCTTGATATGAAGCGCGGCGGAGCCGCCGCCTGCGTGCACAACAGCTGCGGTGATGGCGGCGATGATTTCTGCATCGTCATTCATCACCATGTTGATGCTGGCGCTGATGGCTGCTACCACTTCCGGCGTTAAGCCGGTTTGCGCGGCGGGAACGGCCTTTTTCTCTTTTTTCTTCGGAGCCTCAGCCTTTTTTCCGCCACCGAACAATGAATCAAATAAACCCATTATTCTTTCCCCTTTCTA
>NZ_AFGF01000229.1 GCF_000219125.1 Acetonema longum DSM 6540 | reverse complement strand
CCGGGTGTGGTTCGTGACGATCCGCAAGCCCGCTCCGCAGCAGTCCGTGCGGCCCCCAGCCAGGCTGCCGCCTGTCTTCCCTCTGCCGCCCGGCCTGCCGCTCCGATCTTCGACTTGCCACGGGTAACGGACGAATGAACCTCTTGTTCTCACGGCATTTTTTGCCTATCTGCCGCCACTAGGCGGCAGATAGAATGACCGGAATTATGGACGCGCGACGCAGGCGCACGTTTAAGCAGGGTCAACCAACGTAAAAATCTGTTGAGCTTTTTTAGGGAACCCTCCGATGACGACACAGACGGCCCTACAGCCACTCCGTGGTAAGCAGATGAGCATGAACCCGATGCGCCCAGCCGGTTGGCCGGGGAAAACGTACTACCAAGTCCGGCCCGCTC
>NZ_AFGF01000228.1 GCF_000219125.1 Acetonema longum DSM 6540 | reverse complement strand
TCAATCACTTGCTCCCTGCCAACTATTGATTCAAAATAACAAAAAGCCGAACTACTGTACCCGGCTTAATGTCACCTTTTCTCCATAACAATAGTTAAATGCGTTCGCACGCATTTAACTATTGTCTTTTAAATTTCTAAAAGTCCATCACCATTGTTCGTATCTTACAATTTCCTCCATGGTTTTTCTCGGTCGCTGTTTTGGTGACTCATCACCATATCCCAAAGTAATGATTCCGCACACATATTTATCATCCGGAATGTTCAGGATCGGTCTGACGGCATCTTGCTCAAACCAGGCTGTCCAACAGGTCGCCAACCCCAGATGCTCCGCTTCAAGCAATATATGTTCCATTGCAATTGCTGTGTCTCGAATGATTTGCTTAAGTTCCGGTTCAGAACTGTTCTCATCCAGCCTGACTTTAGTGCCCATGGGTATACGATCTCGAATATCTGCTACACACACAATGAATATCGGAGCTGTCATCATCCATTTTTGATGATGATCCGCAATTGAAAGTTGTTCTTTCGTATCTTCCGATTCAATAATAATGAACGTCCAAGGCTGCATATTGCTTCCGGAAGGTGCTAGTCTGGCGCTTTCTAATATTTGAACAAGCTTCTCTTTTTCAACTTTTTTATTTAGATATTTACGGATGCTTCTTCTGGTTTCTATCTGTTTTAGCATGGCAATCCCCTTTACTAACAATTCACATTTTGAATGTTGAGTGAACTGTAATACCCCTCAGTGCTGTTTCGGCATTATGAGAAACAAAATGAATCACAATGCTCAAACCAGCTCACCTACTTATATAATAATGCAAAATATAATTCTATAAAATATCATACTAACCTTCTTAAAATAAAAAAATCCCCGGCAGGTGAGTGCCAGGGTGCTCGAAAGGATGTTGCAATACCTATTTTAATTCCTAAGTCTTAAAATAGCTTTTAAGAAAATTAAAAAGCCCCGGTATATATTTTTATTCATCATACTGGACCTTACCTAAAGTACTGTGATGACGGCTATAAGAGAAATAAACCCCCATGCCGATTGCAAGCCAAATAATGAAGAAGACAAAGGTTTCTTTAGACAAATTAGCTATCAAGTAGCCGCAGAGCAGCACTGCCAAAGGCACAATCACTCCAACAGCAGGGCACCGAAACGGCCGATGAGTGTCTGGCTGGGTCTTGCGAAGCACGCCCACACCAAGTGAGACTAGAATGAAAGCAAACATGGTTCCCATATTGCAAAGTTCGGCAATGACGCCGATGGGCAATAAACCGGTCAACACACTCACTCCGCCGCCGACAATTAAGGTAATAATATGTGGAGTACCATATTTAGGGTGAATTTTCACCAGATTTTGAGGAATCATCCCGTCACGGGCCATCGCCAAAAATACACGGGTCTGAGCATACAAAAAGACTAAGAGTGCGGTGGTAATACCGCTGATAGCGCCTAGCGCCACGAGAGCACTGCCAAAATTCATACCAATGCTGCGGAGCGCATAGGCCACCGGTTCACTATTATTCAACATGGAATAAGGTACAACACCTGTCAGAACGGCCGCAACGGCAATATACAGCACGGTGCAGATAGCCAGCGAACCAACGATCCCTATTGGAATATCCCGATTGGGATTGTTGCACTCCTCCGCAGCGGTCGCAACGGAATCAAAGCCGACATAAGCAAAAAATACGATGGCGGCGCCAGTCACCGCCCCGCTCCAGCCAAAAGGAAGGAAAGGCTGCCAGTTTAACGGATTGACATGTGGCGCGGCAACAAACAGGAAGAAGCCGATACACCCCAATTTAATAAATACCAAAGCTCTGTTCAAGGCGACACTTTCCCGGGTGCCCAGAATGAGCAGATAAGTGAGGAAGCCGGTTATCAGCACTGCCGGAATATTGACGATACCGCCCTCAGCAGGCACGGTCGTCCACATCGTGGGTAACATGATGCCTGCCGATTTAAGCAGGCCGACCATATAGCCTGACCAGCCGGCCGCTACTGTTGCCGAACCGATGGTGTATTCACAAACTAATGCCCAGCCTACCGCAAAGGCAACAAGTTCACCCATCGTCACATAAGCGAACGTGTAAGCGCCACCTGCTGCCGGCACCATTGACGCTAATTCGGAATACGCCAGTGCTACGAAGGCGCAGGCTAGACCCGATAGAACAAAGGAAAGCATAATTCCTGGACCGGCATATTTTGCGGCGGCAACGCCGGTAAGCACAAAAATTCCAGTACCAATGATACAACCGATCCCCAACAAAACCAGATCAGTTGCCCCTAGTGTTTTCTTAAGACCATTGCCTTCTCCTCCCCGGAGCAGGTCCGCAATATTCTTTTTTCTAAATAAACTCATGTTTTTTCTCCTCTCAAGACTGTGCTACGTCTATTGCATCTAAACAAGCAGCCCGTCCCCACTCACGCTAACAGGCAAACATGCTATCCGAATCTTACCTTGCCAATCCGCTCTGTATCCAAAAATTTAGCGACTTATTCGTGTTTTTCTTGTGCATATAATAATAATTCTATTCTGTATATCGGACCACCTCTTGAACATCATAAATATCAGGCCAGTTTAGAAGTTTAAGCAGATAATGACCATCTGGCATTGTTTCGCCACTTTCCTATTTTTGATATACAGGGAAATGGATGAAGGACATCGCTTCGCCTCCGTCAAATTCACGTTTCTGCTATCGATACAGAACGTGAGCTCGATATTGTAAAGACGGTAATTTATGGTTAAGATTTTCTAAGCTGTATACACGCGAGGGATTGTCCCGCCCGCCGGCGCCTCCGCGAAAACTGCTGCCTGACCCCGCCGACTATACCCTCTTGCACGTTTGACGGGTTTTGGTACATTGATTTTTCTTGCCTATTTTAGTATGGTTATGATATAATTACACCGAATTAAATATTTGTTGGATGCTTAGGTGGAGTCTGTTCAAAACAGGCTCCTTTTTGTCTTTTTAGGAAATAATAACAGAGGTGATAATTCATGTTCGAATTTTTATGGTGGGCATTTATTACTGCTATAGGTATTGGTATAGGAGTTTATCTTATTGGCCTTCAAGGAGCGCTATTCATGGCATTGGTAGGAGCGCTTGGAGGAGGATTTATGTGGTTTGATAAGCAAAATCGTCCATGATTCAACGCAACTGTCTTTGATTTGTGTCCTTGGATGTGCTGATACCAGCGTATATACAGTATTAACAAAATATGGTTTTATGTGGAGGAGCCTGTCAACAAGGACTTCTCCTGTTTTTTTGTTATTTTTATATAGCGATAGCGAGAAAATAATTATTGTGTTAATCAGGAGCTTGGTCACAAATGAATGTATTCTAAAGGAGATTTTTAAATTTGAAGAAAAAGAAAAATGTGGTACTTTACAATTACGCGATGGTCTCCGGATTGCTCTGTATTATGGCGGTTTTGCAGCCTGCCACTGGGTTTGCAGCTACAGGCGAGACGCTGGGTGCACGTTTACCGTTATGGAGTGTCCTCCCGTTCATAGGCATTTTGTTATCGATTGCAATTGCTCCCATCCTCAATCTGCATTGGTGGGAGCAGAATATGGGTAAGGTCAGTTTTTTCTGGGGATGTGCTTTTTTTCTCCCGTTTATTATCGGTTTCGGCTTTAAGCAGGCATTCTACCAATTGCTCCATATTTACGTCATTGATTATATTCCCTTTATTATCTTGCTTACTGCCCTCTTTGTGATTTCCAGTGGTATTGTTGTCCGGGGATCACTCGCAGGTACGCCGGCCGTCAATACCACCATATTAGGCGTTGGTGCTGTGCTGGCCAGCATTATCGGCACAACGGGCGCTTCCATGCTCCTCATCCGCCCGTTAATCCGGGCGATGGCCTGCAGGGAGCATAAGGTTCATACGATTATTTTCTTCATCTTTCTGGTCGGTAATATCGGAGGGTCCCTGACGCCAGTAGGTGATCCGCCATTGTTTCTGGGTTTTTTGCATGGAGTTCCGTTCTTTTGGACACTAAAGCTGCTGCCATTGTTTTTGGTAAATGTATTGGCACTCTTAGGGGTTTATTATTTTATGGACTCTTACTTTATAAAAAAGGAGGCACCTGTTTCACTTCAAATGCAACCGGCGGATGCCGGCGGCAGGCATCCTCTCAGAGTGGCTGGTTTAATGAATTTCGCTTTTATCGGCGGCATTATCGCAGCAATTGTGTTTAGTGGCTTGTTCGCCAAGCATCCGTTCTTCTTTGATTCTGCCGCCGGCCATGACCGGGGAATCGGTCTGTTAACCGCGGACGGGCACACTTTGGTGATGCCGCTGATCAATATCTGCAGGGACAGTATTATTGTGCTGCTGGCATTGCTCTCGCTGCGGCTGACCCCTCCTGCATTGCGCCGGGAAAACCAGTTTACCTGGGGGCCGATTAAAGAGGTCGCTGTTTTGTTTGCCGGGATTTTCGCCACTATTATTCCGGCCCTCGCGATTTTACAGTCGCGGGGCGGAGAACTTGGGGTGACGACACCCGCGCAGTTTTTCTGGGCAACTGGCATATTATCCGGGTTCCTTGATAATGCGCCTACTTATCTGGTTTTTTTATCAATAGCGGGTGGACTGGGGACTGTATCAGGAGTATGGACCGACTTGGGGACGATGGCGCCCGGTATTTTAATGGCGATTTCAGCGGGGTCTGTGTTTATGGGAGCCAATACGTATATCGGCAATGCGCCAAATTTTATGGTGCGATCTATTGCAGAAGGAAGCGGCATCAAAATGCCTAGTTTTTTCGCTTATATGGGTTGGTCGATTTCTATCCTTATTCCTTTATTTATCCTTAATACTTTCCTGTTTTTCCAATAGAAAAAGTANAGAAGCGGCAGCGGGTTTCGACCAGATTAAGTAACCGCATTCTACCTGCTTCTTCGTATAACTCCAACATCTTTTGCCGGACGGAGGTTCAGTAATAGACGTTATCGTCAGTGGTTGTCATAGCTTTCAAAAGCATCCCCTAAAGTATAGCATATGAACATAGGCACTTAACGACTTCTATCAGATAATAGCCTCTGGATAAATAGTGTCAAACGGGGAAGCCTAGGTTTTGGAGGTGATCTTATGGTTAGTAACGTAATTTGGTACCTGATTATTGGAGCGGTTGCTGGTTGGATTGCCGGACAATTTGTCCGTGGCCACGGGTTCGGGCTTTGGGCTGATATCATCGTAGGCATTATAGGTGCATTCATCGGAGGATATGTGTTCTCCTGGCTAGGAATTACCACTTATGGCCTTGTTGGAAGCTTAATTACTAGCACAATCGGAGCGGTCATTCTGCTCTGGGCCATCCGTCTATTTGGGAGTAGTGCCGCTAATAAAGAAAAAGAATAGGAAGAAACCATTGTACTACAAAACTAATTGAAGCCCGGCCACGCCGGGTTTTTGTTTTTGACTTTCTATACCAGAATTGCCTTAACCATAAATACCAGGCTTAGTAGAAAGTACTTCAGATAAGCTCTAAAACTCCCAATCCAATCTTCAACACAAACTCAACCTGCACCAGATTTAGTATCCGAATGGGCTCTACCGGCATTTTCGTCAAAATTCCTCATGGTATCCATGGACCGCAGGGCCTCAGTTATCTCCTTCATCCTGTTGAGGGTTTCCTGCCGTACCATCGCCTCGGTAACACTCAATCGCTTACTTTTCAGTTCCTCCATCCTATTTGCTATCCGGTTGTAGCATTTTTTAATAACCGACTCATTTTTTGCAGACTACCTTGTTCGGTACACCAATTGT
>NZ_AFGF01000227.1 GCF_000219125.1 Acetonema longum DSM 6540 | reverse complement strand
TAAGTCAAGACACAAACTAGAGAAAACTAAGTTATGCTCCTTTCTGTGCTTTTTGGTATGAAACAGCCTCCAGGGGCATATTTCCGAAATAATATTGGGCAGGGCATAATCCGCCCAGGGCAGAGTGAGGCCGATGGGTATTGTACGTTTTCATATAGTCTCTGAGCATACTGCGTAGCTCACGGGGAGTCTCATATTCATTGATGTAGATGCGGTCGTATTTAAGAGTCCGAAAAAAGCGTTCCGTCCGGGCGTTGTCCAGACATTGTCCCTTACCATCCATGGATACCTTCACACCAGCTTCTTCTAAAAGCAGAATGTACTCTGGATTGGTAAAGTGACCGCCCTGGTCGCTGTTGATGATTTCCGGTTTTCTAAAGGTAAAAGATCGCTTCAAGCAGGCCAAAACAAAAGATTTATCAAGTGTACTGGACAGTTCATAATCCACAATATAGCGGCTGTACCAATCGATGATAACGAATAGGTAAAGAAAGCCTTTTTGCATTCTTATGTACGTTATATCGATACCCCAAACTTGATCGGGGCGGGTAATCGCCATTTTTCGCAAAAGATAGGGACGAACATATTGATGATGGTAGCGTTTACTCAGATTGGGCTTGGGATAGATAGTATATATGCCCATATCCCGCATCAGGCGGCGGACTTTTTTCCGGTTGATTGCTGCGGCCGATTCGCGCCGCAAAATTTGCGTAATCGTCCGATAACCCCAAGTCGGCTCATCGGTATGGATTTCGTCAATCCGGCGCATGAGAAATAAGTCCTGTTCGTTGATTACAGGAGGGCTTGGCTTTCGGTAGACGCTGGTTCGGTTGATGCTGAGAAGTTCTGCCTGGCGTTTGACGGTAAGTCTGACGCGGCCGGC
>NZ_AFGF01000226.1 GCF_000219125.1 Acetonema longum DSM 6540 | reverse complement strand
ACTATTCTTACTAATAGATGGACGTGGTTGTTCATCAGCATATAGGCTAATACTTCAAAACCATATCGCTGTTTATAACGATGAATAAGGTTCAGGTATTTTATTTTGTCATTGGGTTCCAAGAATATGTCTTCTCGGTTGTTTCCTCTTGCCATCACATGATAGATAGCTCCTTCATAGTGGATACGGGTTTGTCTGGCCATGTTCATCCTCTCTCCATTGGAGTAATCTCTACCAAAAGTTTACTCTTTATTGTCTTATAAGTCAATAAGTCAAGCCTGACCCCGAATTCTCTAAGTTATACTGAGCGACTTTGTCACCCTGTTCGGCTGCTTTGCGATACCATTGCATGGCGACAACAAGATTACGGGGTATTTCTTTACTGCCGGAAAAATATAAAGATCCCAGTGCCAGTTGAGCATCCAGCGCATCATTTTCCGCTGCTTTTTCCCACCACTTCAATGCTTCTGTATGATTTTGCGAGACACCTTGCCCGAAATAGTAAGCACGGGCTAAGAATGACTGGGCTTTTACATTTCCTTGTTCGGCAGCTCTTTGGCACAAGCTGATTCCAACAACCATATCCTTTGGCACCCCGTCACCATGGAAATAGGCAAGACCCAGCAAAAACTGAGCGTCACTATTCCCCTGTTCCGCTGACTTCCGCGCCCAGCTTATAGACTCGGCAGGATTTCTTGTCATACCGCCGCTCCCGGACATGTATACTGCCGCTACCATATATTGCGCCTGCGCTTCACCTTGGGCCGCCGCTTTTTTCCACCAGGCAAAAGCGGCGGCAGTGTCTCTTTTTATTCCTCTGCCTGAGCCATAGGCTGATCCAAGCATATATTGTGATTTAGCTTCTCCCTGTTCAGCAGCCTTTTTCCACCACTTGACCGCCTCTGCCGGATTTTCGGGCACTCCTACACCTGCATCATAGGCGTTGCCAAGCATATACTGGGCGTCAGGATTTCCTTGGTCGGCGGCTTTGCGAAACCAACTTATCATCGCAGCATTATCTTTGGCGACGCCTTCACCTCGGTAGTATGCTAATCCAAGCATGAATTGAGAGAGGGATTCCCCTGGTCAGCCGCCTTTTTCCACCATTTGAGGCCTTCAGGAAAGTTTTTCTCTGCTCCATAACCAAACATGTAGACATTGCCCATCATGTGCTGGGCATCGCTATCCCCTTGTTCCGCTGACAGCTTCCACCATTTTATTGCCTCAGCCAGGTCTTTCTCGACTCCGTTCCCTTCCTCATAGGCTATGCCCAGCTTATATTGAGCCGCTGCGTCTCCCTTGTCAGCAGCCTGACGTAAGTCTGAAACGGATGATGCTTCAACAGGTGATTCTTGAAATACAATCCAGCTAAATGCTAAAAAGATCATAATGCAGGTAAATAGAGATATGAATCGTAATCTCACATACCTATTCAAACTTATCATATTTGCTGATACTCCTTTTTAAATTTCAAGACAAACTCTTATGTGACGGCAGTCCTCATAAAGGTTTGTTTTTTTATTAGGTACTAACTGTTTTCTGGTATAATTTCGATTACTTTGGCTAAATCAGCAATATGAGTTACAACTGTAAGGTTCTGTACAAGCAAATTAGCAAGAACGAGACGAACTCTGCATGGTTGCTTAGGTAAATTTTGTTGTGCATAGTCCGTATCTTTTATAGATATAATACGCTTGCTTTTATAACCATCAAGTTGAGGAGTCTTATTTAGATCAGAATCGTCAATTTTGAATGCATATCCCGCTCCCGCTGCTGACGAAGCCTCCCAAAAGCATTCTCCAGTTAATTCTATTTCTCCGGAAAATTCAACACTAATATATCCTTTATCACGATCAATAGATTTGACTGTGAGTCCAGCGATCTTATCGCCCACTCGTACGTACTCTGTATAAATAATGTTATTATCGTGTTTTAGAATAACGGTACTAACTGTATTAGTACCAGTATGCGATGCTAATTGGCCGCCTTGTTGAGCAACAATAGGTTCGTCTAAAAAAGGATTCTGTTTTCCATTAGATAAATTATTGGTTTGGGTCGAGCACCCTGCTGTCATGGCTGTTACTATCAAACTATACAGCATGTATTTTAGTATCTTATTTACCACCGTAAACCCTCCCGACTTTCAATATTGTTTTTTCGCTTTAGTATTTATCTCTCTTCTTTATTTTTCAGGTTTCGAAATAATATAGACTCTATAAAAGCTCCGGCTTAATAACTTTTTCACCATGTGCCTTTACTTTCCCTGGTTCCATAACAACTATTAATCCATCATTATACCAAGGTTTTCTGGTATAACTGGTATTATAGTCATTAGGATCATATACGTAGACCCAGTTAGTACCATTTTTATTCTCTACCTTGGTGAACATAACGAAATGTCCTTTTAATGTAAAATGTCCTTCATCCATTTCTCCGATTACCAGATTACCTTGTTGTAAAGCATTTATGGCCCGATCATACTTATAGTCTTGACTTTGCGTGTGGCTAATTATCTCGCAGTCCAGTTCATATTTTTCCGCAGCTTTGGGAAAGAACTCAGGAGCAGTTCCTCCTACTACGCGTGTCCCCCAGTCAACAGAGAGGGTCCTTAGAACTGGTGGTGTCACATAATAGTCAGATAAAGAATCTATTGCCATAGTCATAGTAACTATCCCGCATCCAGAACTGCCGATATTACCCTTAGCTGTTCCATCCTTTGAATCGTATCGAAGTTCTGTATAGTCAGTATTATATTGACTAAAGTATATTAACTTCTTTGTTGCTTCCTCTTCTGCAGCTTTCTTTCTAGCTGCCGCCTCTTCCTCAGCCTTCTTCTTGGCAGCTGCTTCTTCCTCGGCCTTCTTCTTAGCAGCTGCCTCTTCCTCAGCCTTCTTCTTAGCAGCTGCTTCTTCCTCAGCCTTTCTCTTTTTCTCTGCCTCTGTTTTTACCAAGTCTACAACCCCGTCAAAGATCATTTCATGGACTTCCAAGCGTTCTGCGACAGCGTCCTTGTCAAAATTGTTCGCAAGGGGTTGATTGGCGTTTTCAGTATC
>NZ_AFGF01000225.1 GCF_000219125.1 Acetonema longum DSM 6540 | reverse complement strand
CAAGGACGGGGATGTTGACATTCTTTTAGGCTTTACAAAAATATTTTCTATTAATCATGGAATTCTGCCTGTAAGGAACGCTTCCTGTGTCGAAGCATTTGTTATCATAATCACTTTCTTTTCCGAACGTTGAATTCCTGTTTTAGTCGGTTTCTTCAGGACTACTACTTAATTGTTGTCTATCTTCTTCGTCTTCAAAATAATTTGCTTGTTTATGCCTCGTAGGGTGATGTGATAGATCCCGCTTTTGCTGGGTTATCGGGCTTTTCGGAGCATGGTTATTACCTCTATTTTTGATGGTATCATTTTACTTCATTTTCATCAAGAGAACCGTCCCCTCGAGTCTGTTATTTAATTCAGAAGCTGCTATGCTACAAAGTGACTCTACTAACAGCAATGGCGTCGTAATCTTGTTGTCAGCAACCCCGTCCCCCGACACTTTCCTTCGCCGTAATCCGGGTTTCACTATAGTTGATCCGATGTTCTTCCGTATTGCCCTTGCCGCGCTGCCCCGATACATTCACGCCGCCAATACTTGGCAAGAGAACCGTCCCTGTGAGTCTTTGAAGTGAGTAGAGGCCAACCTCACGGCGGCCTCTACTCACTTCTTATTTACTCTTTAATTTTGCAAGCATGGCTTTCGCTCCAGAGTGCCCTTGCTCTGCCGCTTTTTGAAACCAAACAGTTGCCTGATTTATGTTTTTCTCCTGATCAAAGCCCAGCATGTAAGAGGTTGCCAAATAATATTGCGCGTTAACGTCGCCTTTTTCGGCAGCTTCTTTTCGCCATTTCACTGCGCCCAGATAATTTTCCAATACCGGCGCATTATTGGAATACGAAACGCTCAGTGCATATTGTGCTAATGCGTGACCCCTTTCCGAGGCAATAGTCCAGCGTTTTGCGGCCTCCACTGGACTCTTTTTCACGCCGTTGCCTGTAAAATAAGCTAATCCGAGGTAATAGTGTCCTTCACCAGTCGGATCCCCTTTTTCTACTGCCTTTTGATACCATTTCATAGCCTCGTCGTAATTTTTAGGCACTCCATACCCACTATAGTAGACATTTCCCATCTTCGCAAAGGCGGAAGAATATCCGCTCGCTGCCGCTTTTTGATACCACTCAAAAGCTTTTGCGTAATTTTTTTCTACACCTTTACCGGTTTCGTAACAGGTGCCAAGATAGTATTGCGACCATGAATGTTGCTGCTCTGCGGCTTTTTGATACCATTTCATAGCTTCGGCTAGATTCGAAGTTGCTCCTAAGCCACGTTCATACATATAACCGAGTTGGACCTGTGCTTCTAAATATCCCTGGTCAGCTGCTTTCTTAAACCATTCCAACGCAGTGGCATAATTACGAACTACTCCGGTCCCATCGAAGTAAGAAAGCCCTAAAAGGTATTGCGCCTGCACATGATTCTGTTTCGCTGCTTGCTCCCACAGTTTCACCGCTTCACTGTCATTATTGGCAACGCCATATCCATTTCTATACAGCACCCCTAAGGTCACTTGTGCCCAGCCATTGCCTTGATCGGCGGATTGCTTCAGCCAGTGTGCCGCCTGGCTATAATCCTTGGGGACACCTTTCCCGTAATAATAGGCCCGGCCAAGCATATGTTGAGCATCGGGATGCCCCTGTTCAGCCGCTTTTTGAAACCATTTCACTGATTCAACATCATCTTGAGCTATCCCTTTTCCTAGTTGATAGGCAATGCCCAATTCGTACTGAGACTCTTTTTCACCGGCGCTTGCGGCCCTTTGCCACCATTTGACTCCTTCGGCATATTCTTTTTTACTGTAGAAATAGGCGCGCCCCAGCAGAAATTGAGCCTGGATATGACCCTGGTCTGCTGCTTTTCTGCACCACAACAACGCTTCCTCAGGATCTTTATTTCCCCCATAGCCATCGGCATAAGAGAGTGCAAGCATGTATTGAGCTGGCACATAGCCTTGTTCGGCGGCTTTGCGCCAATATTTCACTGCTTCAGCAGGATCTCTTGGTACGCCATAACCATGAGCATATGCGCCGCCGAGGGCAAATTGTGATCGGGCATGTTCTTTTTCCGCTCCCTGTTGCCAGTGCTTCAGGGCTGCATCATGATCTTTCTTTACGCCATGACCTTCTGCATAGGCAAGTCCCAAGGGATAATGGGCCGGGGCATAATTTTGCTCTACGGCTTTTTGCCACCATCTTACCGCTTCTGTAAAATCTTGTTCTACCCCGATTCCGTCATTATAGGCCATGCCAAGTACATATTGGGCCCCTCCGTGGCCTTGCGCAGCAGCCTCTTTCCACCAACGCACCGCTTCAGTAGGGTCTTTTTTCACGCCTTCACCATACATATAGGCATTGCCAATGGTGTATTGACCACTAATATGCCCCTGTTCGGCTGATTTGCGCCACCATTTAGCAGCTTCCACCGGATTCCTGTCCATACCATAGCCAAATATGGCTGCATTGCCCAGTACATATTGGGCGTCCATGTGTCCCTGCTCAGCGGCTTTTCGCCACCATTTTACCGCCTCGACAATATCTTTTTTTACTTCTTTGCCTTCCTCATACATACTTCCTAATTGATATTGCGATTGAGCATCCCCTTGTTCCGCTGTCTTTCGCAATCCTGCCACAGGTTGGGCCGAAACATCTCTCACGCTAAGCCCATAAAATGCCAGTAAAAGAAGCATAAGAGCAATCCATACTTTTTTTGATCTGGAACGACGAGCAGTAAGCATATTGACACCTCCTGCACCTAGGCTATTATAGTTTAGATGCTACTATCTATTTCACTAATAAAATAGATTTGCACATACAAAAGAAAGAGAGAAAGCCTAAACTTTTTCTTTAATTTAGGCTTTTTACTACAGACCTTTTAAATGCTTATAAACTTAATGGCGACGTTGTTTTTTAATGTAACTTATAATTCTGCAAAAAATTCTCTACCTTCAACTACTGTTAAACTTAAATCAGATTATTTATATAATGCTGGATTGTGAGTAAGCCGCCAAAATTGTTCTCCGCCAATTTTTCTCGTGATAGGACGAGGAGAAGAATTGTCAACTAAATACTCGCTTAATTGAAGCACAATTTTCTCCGGTGGATCAATAGTTACTGTATGCATGTCCCCGTTAACAATAGCATATCCTGATGCTGAAGTCGGAGACTTTTCTAATGTACCACCTACAACAATCGTTAGTTGCGTTACTTGTAGTATTAATTGGTCGTTAGTAATTTCCCATCTGCCTGAAAAGCCTATCAGCCGCCTCGTATCATAAGCTTCATTATACTTAAATCTGAAGGTTTTGTCTGCAAAAAACAGATAGTTATCACCATACCTTGCTGCAACAAAAGGAAGGTCCTGCCAGAAACCAACCATTTTTTCTTCTGCTGCAGTATCTTTCATTTGATTGCCCTCTACAGGCCTAGTTTTAATACTTTCAGCCGAATTTGCTTTTACCATCGTGATCCAGCTGAATCTTTTCTCAGAGCCGCTATTACCATTCAAACTAAGAACTAGCAAATATACCGCCAATATGCCGCAAATGATTCTAATTAATGTACTCTTTTTGTTCACAAGCATCACTCCCCTTTAATTGCTCAAAAATCGATTTTCAATGAGGTAAGTGTACATAACTTACAGTAGGGTAAGTCCTTTTAATTATGGGTCCAATACTCTGCCCACTTAAAATCCTCTTGATTTACCTTGTCTCTTACCCAGCAATAATTAGAATTTGTCTTTCCTGCCTGGGCAATAGTAGGACCCCAAATTGATACATAAGTATCCTCTACCTTCGCTGGGCGAACAATCATCACATGACCAGGTGATGTAGCAACAGTAGGATAGCCCTTGTTTGCTCTATCTTGTGCTGTCATGCCATCTACTCGTTGCCAACCGTTAGCCGGCCCTTTGACCTGCAGCCAATTAATCACACCGTATGCATTTAATTCGTCACGGGCTTCCATCCATTCAATCCTTTCATCTGAATTTAATCCAATAGGCATAAACTGAGGTTCTAAATCTTGGTTCACCCAGTGAGGAATTGGTGCACCCATCGCTTGTGTAACATCGGATACATAGATATTACAGTAGGTATCGCCTTTCCCAAGTTTATATGGTGTATAGCGATCATTACTTGTTACGTTGAATTGCTCAATCCCCAAAATATAGTTTTCGCGGCTTCTATTACCCTCGGAATTTGTATAAATAGGATCTGTAGGGAGCCATGCATCTCGAATCGTCACATTGCCGTCAGGATTATACGCCACTTCGGCACTCTTCTTGGCTTCCTCCGCTGCCAGTCTATCTGCCTCAGCCTTTTCCGCTTCAATTCTTGCTTTTTCTTTTCTAGCCGCCTCTTCTTCCTCAGCCTTCTTTTTGGCCGCTTCATCTTCGGCCTTTTTCCTGGCTGCTTCTTGCTCATCAGCGATTCTCTTTTTCTCTACCTCTGTTTTTACCAAGTCTACAACCCCGTCAAAGATCATTTCATGGACTTCCAAGCGTTCTGCGACAGCGTCCTTGTCAAAATTGTTCGCAAGGGGTTGATTGGCGGTTTCAGTATCGC
>NZ_AFGF01000224.1 GCF_000219125.1 Acetonema longum DSM 6540 | reverse complement strand
ATCCCGAAAACAGTGTCGTTGCTGTCGGCAGCGCCGCGGTGGGAGGCAAGCAGCTGACGGTGATCGCCGGTCCCTGCTCGGTGGAAAGCGAGGAGCAGATTGTCGGCATTGCCCGGCAGGTGAAGGCAGCGGGCGCCACCATGCTGCGCGGCGGCGCCTTTAAGCCCCGTACCTCTCCCTATAGTTTTCAGGGAATGGGGGCAGATGGCCTTGCGCTTTTAAAAATCGCCCGACAGGAAACCGGGCTGCCGATTGTGTCTGAGCTGATGTCGGTGCACCTGCTGGATCGCTTTGTGGATTCTGTCGATGTCATCCAGATCGGGGCGAGGAACATGCAGAATTTTGACCTGCTCAAAGAAGTGGGCCGGACTACCAAGCCTGTGCTGCTCAAACGCGGCCTCAGCGCCACCATTGAGGAATGGCTGATGTCCGCTGAGTACATCCTGGCGGAAGGCAACCAGGACGTCATCCTCTGCGAGCGGGGAATCCGCACTTTTGAAACCTATACCCGCAATACCCTGGATATAAGCGCTGTCCTGGCACTGAAGCGGCTCAGCCATTTGCCGGTGATAGTGGATCCCAGTCATGCAGCCGGCATGTGGTGGATGGTTGAATCGCTGTCCAAGGCAGCGGTTGCCGTTGGGGCCGACGGCGTGATGATCGAGGTTCATAACGATCCGGCCAATGCAAAATGCGACGGGGCTCAGTCTATCAAGCCGGAGCGGTTCGCCTCCCTGATGCAGTCGCTGCGGGAACTGGCCAGGCTGGAAGAACGCATTATTTGAGACAGGGAGGCGGGACCATGGAAAGGATCACGGTAGAACTGCCGGCCAATTCCTATGACATCTGCATTGAAAACGGCCTTTTTGCCCGGATGGGCGGGCTGCTCCGCCGGCAGACCGCCGGCAGTAAGGCATTAGTGGTCACCGATGCGACGGTTGACGTCTTATACGGCAAGACGCTGGTTGAAAGTGGCATGGCAGCCGGCCTGCAGGTGACGAAAATCGTGATTCCAACCGGCGAGGCCAGTAAGTCGCTGGCCATGCTGGGAGAACTGTACCGGGGGTTTGCTGACGCCGGGCTGACCCGCGGCGACCTGGTGATCGCCTTTGGCGGCGGGGTGGTGGGAGATCTGGCCGGCTTCGCGGCGGCGACCTATTTGCGCGGCATCCCTTATGTGCAGATTCCCACGACACTTTTGGCGCAGATCGACAGCAGCGTGGGCGGCAAGACGGCGATCAACCTGCCCCAGGGCAAGAATCTGGCCGGGGCTTTCTACCAGCCGGCGGCTGTCCTTATTGATCCGGCATTCCTTGACAGCCTGCCGCCGCGCGTGCTGCGGGACGGGATGGCGGAGGCGGTCAAATACGGCGCGATCGCCGACCGGGACTTGTTTGAGCAGCTGGCCGGCTATCGCAGCCGGGAGGATTTCCTGCGCCAGGCGGAACGGGTGATCGCGATCTGCTGCCGCATCAAGCGGGATGTAGTGGAAGAAGACGAAAAAGACACCGGCAGGCGGATGATTTTGAATTTTGGCCACAGCATCGGTCATGCGATTGAACAGGTCTATCAGTATCAGACCTATACCCACGGCGAGGCGGTGGCCATGGGCATGGCTCAAATCACGGAGCATAGCGAGAGGATCGGCTTGAGCCGGCCGGGAACGACGGCCAGGATTCAGGCGGCGCTTAGAGGGCTGGGGCTGCCGCTCCGCCCCGCAGTCTGGGATAAAACCGCCCTGCTGGCCGCTATGGCCCGGGACAAAAAGAATACGTCAGACGGATTGCAGCTTGTCGTTCTCCCGGAAATCGGCCGGGCGGATGTGATCAGGGTCGGTTTGGATGCTGTTGCAGCTTGGTTGTAGAATGGGTAAGAAAACTCCTAAATGCTGATAGGAGGATGGCAATGATGCGTTTTTACGGTTTATTGGGAGAGACTCTGTCTCACAGCCTGTCGCCCGAGATTCACGGGTACCTCTTCCGGCGGTTGAACATAGAGGCAGCCTACGTTTTATTTCCCGTAGCGGCCGACAAACTGGCCGAGGCAGTAAACGGGCTGCGCCTGCTGGGTGCCGGCGGGGTCAATGTTACCATACCCTACAAGATAAGCATTGTTCCCCTGCTGGATGAGCTGTCGGTTGAGGCGCGAATGCTGGGCGCCGTGAATACCGTCCTGTTCAGGGACGGGCGGGCCATCGGTTACAATACCGACTATGACGGGTTCGGTCTGATGCTGCAGCAGCATGGAATCGCTGCGGCAGGAAAAACGGCGGTTGTACTCGGGACCGGCGGCGCCGCCCGGACGGCGGCATACTGGCTGCGCGACCACGGGGCGGCGGCTGTGAAACTGGTCAGCCGCCGCCCGGCAGGGACGGAGCCGTTTGAAACTCTGCCCTATGACAGGCTTAAAGTACTGCCGCCAACCGACCTATTGGTGAATGCCACTCCTGTAGGCACGTATCCGCATACCGAGGAGACGCCGCTTGACCGGGACTTGCTGTCCCGTTTCGCCAACCTTGTCGATCTGATCTACAATCCGCCGGAAACCCGGCTGCTGCGGGAAGCGCGCCAACAGGGAATTCCGGCGGTAAACGGCCTGACTATGCTGGCGGCCCAGGCCGTAGCGGCCGAGGAGATCTGGCAGGGGCGCAGCCTGGCGGGGGAATTGCTGGAGCCGCTGGGCGATTTTTTGGCCGGCTTGCCGGAGCGCACCCCGAATCTGGTGTTGATCGGTATGCCGGGCAGCGGTAAGAGCACGCTGGGCGTCTGGCCGCGGACCGGCTGAAGTGGGAATTCTGCGACACCGACGCCTATGTCGAACAGCGCGCCGGCCGGTCTATCCCGGACATTTTCCGTCTGGAAGGCGAGGAGGCATTCCGCCGGCTGGAAACCGAGGCAGTGCGCGAATTCAGCCAGCGGCGGCGGGTGGTCATCGCCACCGGCGGCGGCATCGTAACCCGCCCGGAAAATATGGCCTTGCTGGCTGCCACCGGCCGGCTGATATACCTTGACCGCCCGCTGGAACTGATTGCGGCTGCCAATCTGACCGGCAGGCCTTTACTGGGCGGCGACAACAGCAGGCTGCACCGTCTTTATGAGGTAAGAAAGCCGCTGTATGAGCGGTATGCCCATGACCGGGTCCTGAACCAGTATCCGCTGGAGCGGGTG
>NZ_AFGF01000223.1 GCF_000219125.1 Acetonema longum DSM 6540 | reverse complement strand
GTGTTCTTCTGAGTTGCCGCTGCTTTTGTTACCTTCCAGGTAATAGCCCATACCGAGTTCTTTACCCAAACTGAAGCTAGCGCCAAAGCCGTAGGAGCTGCCGAAGTCTTACTCTTGTTGTCAACAACCCCGTCCCCCGACACTTTTGATGGTATCATTTACTTCATTCTCATCAAGAGAACCGTCCCAGCGAGTCTATTCTTTCGGCCTACTATCTTTCTTGCCTACGCTTAGACCTGGCGTTGCCGTTTTGATACCGGGTGGCTGGCTAGGCCTTCCCAGACGGGGTTCCCACCCGTTTTACTTCGTGCGCCTCTTGGCGCGCGGGACGGTTATTGTGTTATGCTCGCGCAATTACACTTTGACTAATCCCCGTCAGTCTGGCAATCTGTCTCGTCGATATCCCTATCATATTTTTAATTGGCCGATCAATCTCTTCCTGCTTTTTCTTTCGGTTGTCGGGCTTTTCAGTGTATGGTTATCACCTCTACTTTTGAGGATATCATTTTACCCGCTACTCGT
>NZ_AFGF01000222.1 GCF_000219125.1 Acetonema longum DSM 6540 | reverse complement strand
GGCTTATTCCCCGTATAACCAAACAGCAGGGCACGAACTTATTTTGTCCGTTACTCTGCTGTTTGGTTTTTCATGCTTTATGCGGGTTTAGTTGTTCAGAACCCATTTGACCGTCCCCAGTGTCAACTCTGCCGTTGGTTTGGAAAGTGGCGGCCAGAGGACACAGAAGAAGAACCGTTTCGTTGTATCCCGTCCCCTTGTGCCCTGCTATCCAATAAACATAACTGCATTTTCGCGTCGAAAAGCCTGGGGTAGTCTTTCTTCTAACAACTCAATTCTGCTAATCATATACGTTCTATCATCTTGACTCATTTGTTGATGTTTTTTTGCCCATTTTTTTAGTCGACTAAGTTCGTCAAGTATTTCTGATACATCTTCTTTTGTTACATCCATACCAGCAGAAAATGTAGGAATCCATTTAAGGCCTAATTCTTCTGCAGCAGGCAACCAAAATTCATTGAAGAATTTTTCTACAGCCACAGGGGTAGAAAGGCTCTTTTCAAAATCGTTTTCTGCGTTAAGAATATAAGCATATACAGACATTAGCGGCCACCTCCAAATACAGCGTCAAAGGTATAATTCGGATATTTTGCTCTAAGTTGTTCAAGGGCATTCTTAACAGCAGTTCTTAATTCTGGAGTATCTGCATCAATTCTAAATTCAAATTTTTTGATGTTTTGAATCTCCGATAGATCCGGTATGCCTTGCGTTCCATCTTTTGTCGCTCTTGTTGCTACTGCTTCATTTTCTAGACGATTGATTCTGTCTTGGGTTTTACCCAGTATCTGTTTATCAGCCCATTGCTGTGCAGTTTGTTGAGGCATTCCGGTGTTAGGATTTATTTTACTAAGACCCGCAGCCGACTTGTCCTCAATAAATAATTTCTTATTTAGATCAATACCATCAATTTCTCCAAGTGGACTTCCTTTTTTATCAACTATTTCAACTTTCTCTATAACCTTAGCATTACTCTTAGTCGGCCCCTTACCAACGTCTCCGCTTTCCGCGAAAAGTTGTAAATCAAAATCTATAAAACTGTCCGACCTTTTCGCAGTCCCCACTGGCTGAGCCACATCTACTTTTGCAGCGCCTTTAGCAGCTGTTTCTGATAATGTTTCCGCGGCATCTGCCGCTTTATTTCCAACAGCTACATATTTGCCAATACCAAATTTCCCGATTACGCTGCTCCCCGAATAGCCCAACCCCAGAATAGTCATTCCATAAGCGAATTCGCCCAGCTTACCTTTTAATCGTTCTTTCTTCTGTGCATCAGTTTCGTCGAGTACGGTGATTGTACGGAGTTTTCCATTCCATTCAAAGAAGTACTGGTCTTTTACTATCCCAGCGAAATAGGTGTCTTTCGTCGTGATTCC
>NZ_AFGF01000221.1 GCF_000219125.1 Acetonema longum DSM 6540 | reverse complement strand
CCCGGTCCCTTCTGGACCATGGTTACCCTCGGAATTGCAGGATTGGCGGCCTTCCCTTGGCAAACCTTCGTCGGAGCTATTCTGCCCTTAATTATTGGCATGGTTCTTGGCAATCTGGACCGGGATATGCGCGATTATCTTGCTAAAGCAGTTCCCGTGCTCATTCCCTTCTTTGCCTTTGGTCTCGGCTGTGGCATTAATCTGAGCAGTATTATCAAAGGCGGCATGCTGGGAATTCTGATGGGTGTCGCTGTTGTCGCCGTCAGCGGCTGCATTCTTTTCATTGCCGATAAACTAACTGGCGGCAATGGTATTGCCGGTTTGTCCGCCGCATCCACCGCCGGCAATGCCGCTGCCGTTCCGGCCGCCATTGCGGCTGTAGATACTTCCTATAAGAGCGCGGCGCCAACAGCTACTGTCCTGGTGGCAACTTGTGTGATTGTCACCGCCGTGCTGGTTCCGATCGTAACGGCTTGGTGGGCAAAGCAGATCAACGCCAAAGCATAGATCTTTAGAAAATTAAACAGAAGAAATGCCGTACAGTCACAGATTGTACGGCATTTTTGTAATATGTGTTCTTATATGCTTTTAAAATACTGTTGCTCTAGCATTCTTAGCATGACACTGGAAAAACACTCTGGTAAAATGAAAGCAGAGGTAGTCTATTTTCATTCTGATGGGAATGGTTTATTTGCAGATTTCTTACCTTACCATGCCGTTAAAAGCCCTGGGCTCTCCGGTATATACAACAAAGACGTTAGCTCTGATTGGCAATGTGGCATTACTGGATCGTACTCTGCTGGCGATTTTCGCTTCCATGAAGTCGCCGCCGGAAGCCGCCCAGGCCAGTAAAACCTTCGCTGGATCTATGCCGGATACGATTTCGGTTATAGCTGGCTTTCATTCGCCTTTAGAGGCGGAATGGTATCGGCAGCTCCGTCAAACAAACGCGGGACTGATTTTAATGCCGGCCCGCAGCCTGGATACTCTTACGATCCGGGCGGAATGGAAAGAGATGCTGGATGCAGGCCGCATGCTGGTGATCAGTCCGTTTGCCGCCGGCTATAACTGGCAGACCAGAGACAGTGCCCTGCAGCGAAACCGGTTTATTGCCGCGCTGGCTGAGGCTGTTTTGATTTTGCACGCAGCACCTGGCAGTGCGACCGAAGGCTTAGCCAAAGAGTGCCTGGCACAGGATAAACCGGTATATACCCTGAATCCGGACTCAGCGGGTTTGCTGGCAGCCGGCGCCCGTCCGGCTGATCCGGAACTGAGCCGGGCCATAGGAGTCTGCTGCCTGGAAACTGAGGCCGTTTCAAAAGGTTCCGATGCCAGGTAAAAAGATGCTCTGAGTCTCCGTGCTGAAGACACCGGTCTCCTGGCCGGCAACCGGGGCTAAAGAATAGGGCTCTTGCATAGAATCTATGAAACCGTTACTTTTTCTGTCTGGCCGGTGTTTTCACGGCTGGTTCATTGATACGCGACCCATAGAGACCGAGCCAGATAAATATCCCGATTCCTATGATCATTACGGTCAGGCTGGTCAACTGGGCGGATTTTAAGCCGAAGGCAAGGGTTCCGTAATCTCCCCGCAGAAATTCAAGAAAAAAGCGGGCGGCGGAATATAGAACCGCATATGCCACGAAGACCTGGCCTTTGGCATGATTAGTGACCCGCAGCAGCAGCAGTAAAACGAAAATAATCACATCGATCTGACCCTCCCAGATTTCTGCCGGCCAAAGGGGCTGATTGCCATATATCTGGTGGGCCAGGGTCGTGGAGGGATAGATAATGCCGAAATCACTGCCTGTGGGCTGGCCGAAGGCGTCGCCGTTCATTAAATTGGCCATGCGGCCAATGGCTTGTCCCATGATGACTGCCGGAGCGGCCACGATGTCAGCAAAGGCCCAGGTGTCGATCTTATGTTTTTTGGTATACAGGTAGCCTACGATAGCCCCCAGGACCACACCTCCCTGAATGGCCATTCCTCCCTGCCAGACAAAGGGGATTTCCAGCAGGTGATCCTGGTAATAATCCCAGTCAAAAAAGAATACATCCCACAGCCTGGCGCCGACAATGCCGGCCAACCCGCAATATATTCCCATGTCGGGTATGTGATGGTGCCAGCGGCCGTCTTGTTTAGCAAGAAAGTAGGCGGTCACGGTAGCCAGTACGATGCTAAGGCTTAATATGAGCCCATAGCTGCGGACGGGAAAATCGCCAATGAAAAACAAATATTGATGCATAAAATCCTCCTTTAGAATGTAGAGTTCGGACCTCTGACATTCTGGTTCTAGTATACCAGAATTGTATGAAGATACAAGTTGAGCTCATGTATATAGAAGCCGCCCATAGCGCGGAATCATGATTACGATATAAGGAGGTTAACATGCGTAAGCAACTGCTATCTATTATCCTGCTGGTTTTCCTGGCTATAGCCGGACTTTGGCTGTCGGGCCAGCAACAGCAAGCCACACTGCCTGCTCCCGGTGAGATTGTCCAACGGGAAAACTCTGCTCCGGCGGCTCAAACCAGTGGTGCGGATGAAGTGGGTGTAATGGTAGACAAGAAGGCTCCGGGCTTTACCCTTACGGGCCTTGAAGGAAAGTCGGTTGAAGCAGTCGTCAAAGGTCAAGTCACCATCTTAAATTTCTGGGCCACCTGGTGCCCTCCCTGCCGGGCCGAAATGCCAGAATTGGACCGGTTTGCCCGCAAGCATCAGGGTGTCTTGAGGTTCTATGCGGTGAATATTAAGGAAAGCGGCGATACAGTAAAGGCGTTTTTGCGGCAAAATCAGTATCAATTGCCGGTTTTGCTGGATTCTGACGGGAAAGTGGCAGAAACCTATGCTGTATGGGCTATTCCCACTACCCTTATACTGGATGCAAACGGGGTCATCCGGTATCGTAAAGCTGGCGCCGTGACCCTGCAGGAATTGGAAAAAGTCATAGCTGATCTGTAGGAGAGGTGGTTTATTTGGATCAAAACGTAACCATGGTTACGGCATTTCTGGCTGGAATGATTTCATTTCTGTCACCATGCGTTTTGCCGATGCTGCCGACCTATAGCGCCATGCTGGCCGGCAGCGGCGGCAAAGGGGAGAAAAGCCGGTTTTGGGTCAATGCGATTTCTTTTTTACTGGGATTCACACTGGTTTTTGTGTTCATGGGGGCTACCGCTTCCTATTTCGGCGCCTTGCTTTTAGAAAATCAGCAAATAGTCCGGAAAGTTGCCGGCATCTTCATGACTGCTATGGGGATCCATTTGGCCGGATTTATCAAAATCCGTTTCTTGGCGCGAGAGTATCGACCGTTTTTGGAGCAGGCATTTAGCGGCCCTTTTGGCGCTTTTCTGCTGGGCATGGCGTTTACGGCAGGGTGGACGCCTTGCACCGGGCCAATCCTGGCTACCATTCTGATGTATGCGGGGGCACTTCCCACTTTAAGTCAGGGAGCCTTACTTTTATTTGTTTATGCCATGGGCTTTAGTCTGCCCTTTTTGCTGCTGGCTGCCGCTCTGCAGTATTGTGTGTTTTCATTAGCGGGCTTGTATCATGCATTGCCCTTGATCCAGCGGCTTGCGGGAATTGTTTTGATATTGGCAGGCTTGGCCGTCTGTTTTGATATAATGCCGGCAGAACTGAACAGTCTTTGGTATTAATCAGGGTAAAATGAAGCCACCTGTGTGCAGTAGATGCAGCAGGTGGCTTTTGGTTTTTGGCAATTAAGGCCCTGGCATTATCGAGGCTACTTTAAAAAAGTAATGAGTTGTTTTACAATCTGCTCCACTTTTTGTTTGTCTTCCGGCTTGGCTTGAATATCTGAGCACAAACATTCCACAGCATTGTTTTCTAAAATATGCAGGCCGGTTTTTTCGATAGAAGCGCGAATGGCAGAAAGCTGGACCATGATGCTGCCGCAGGATTGTTCTTCTTCGACCATGCGTTCAATACCGGTAATGTGGCCCTTTATATTTTTGAGTCGGTTTAAGACTTCCGCTTGGATTTCTGGCTTGATCATATTTCCACTCCTTTACCCCCTGGGGTAGGGTCTGGTTGTATTATAAAAGATTTTTCCGTAAACTGCAATCCTGGCAGGAGTACAATGAAAAAATAAGCTGGTGCCGCTTAATGAACCGGGACGGAGCTCCCCTACTGTTCTTGTGGAAACCATTGACTTTTTGACTTGTTTTCTATAAAATAAAATCATAGCCCCCAGGGATGGGGGCGGGGTAATTATTTTGCGGCAAACAACACATACTATAAAAAAGGATCTGGAGGGATTCTCATGGGTATAACCAGCATTACCAATGCGAATGAATTTACCGAAAAAGTGCTTAACTCAGATAGACCGGCTCTTGTGGATTTTTGGGCGCCCTGGTGCGGACCGTGCAAAATGGTCGGGCCGGAAGTGGAGGCGATTGCGCAGGAATACGCCGATAGGGCGGTGATCTGCAAGGTCAATATAGATGAACAAGCCCAGTTAGCCGGTCAGTATAATGTGATGAGCATTCCCACCCTGGTTATTTTTAAAGACGGCAGGGAAGTTAAACGGATTGTCGGCTATCGCCCACGCAAAGAGTTAGGCGCCGCCCTGGCCGAAACAATGGCATAATTCCATGCAGAAGAAAGAGCTCCCGGCGGACCGGGAGCCTTTTTTTGAGTAAGTGCTGTTTTCACAATTAATTCACAATCCAACACTGAAATTTTCGGACGGGTTGTGGTATGCTGTAACTGAGCGATATTGAAGGATTAGGGAAGTGATGACAGTGTCGGGTCAAATTATTCTCATTGCTGATGATGAACCGCAGATTCGGGAACTATTATCTCTGTACTTTCAGAAGGAAGGATTTTCCGTCACAGAGGCTGCTGACGGAGCCGATGCTATTTTAAAAGTGCAGCAGCTGAAACCGGCGATGGTGATCCTGGACATCATGATGCCGGTGCTGGACGGTCTTGAGGCCTGCAAACAGATACGCCGGATATCGAAAGTCCCCATTATTATGCTGACTGCCAGGGCGGAGGATGAAGACCGGATTATGGGATTGGAACTGGGCGCTGACGATTACATCCCCAAACCGTTTAATCCGCGGGAAGTCGTGGCCAGAGTGAAGGCCGTCCTGCGGCGTATGCCAGACATCGCTTTTACCCAGGCCGATATTTTGCGGTTTCCTCACCTGGATATTAATATTGCTGAATATACGGTCACAACATACGGTTCGAGTGTCAACCTTACCGCTAAAGAAATGGAGCTATTGTGGCATTTGGCCACTCATCCCGGCCGGGTGTTTTCCCGGGATCAACTGCTGGAAAATGTATGGGGCTACACGTACTGCGGCGATACCCGGACGGTGGATACCCATATCAAACGAATCCGGCAAAAAATCGGCGCACGGGAAGATACTCCCTGGGATATCAAGACAGTGTGGGGGGTAGGTTATAAATTTGAGGTGAGACCGTGAAACATTCCCTGCAGCGTAAACTTCTATACAGTTATATGGCGGTTATCATCATCATGCTGATCATGGTATCTATCGGCGTTTCCTATTTGATCAGGGATTATTTTATTTTCTCCAAAAAACGGGAGCTGATGAATAAAGCCTATGAATTGTCGCGGGTTGTCGACGACTATTACCAGGGAACAATCAATCTGCATCAACTGGGGATTTTTATCAATAGTGTAGACAGTTTTCTCGATGCCCGCATTTGGGTGGTGGATGGATCACGGAGGGTGATCGCTATGTCCACTCCCCAACGGCGGTACGGGCCCGGCGGCCCCTGGCACAGACCCGGCATGAGGCCGGGCGGAATGGGAATACCGCTGGAGGCCAATGCCCGAGGCATGATCCGGAAATGTTTGGAGGAATTAAATCAGGTCTTTGAAGGCCGGGAATGGTCTACTACGCTGCGACATCCTTTTTATGACGAGGAAATGCTGATGGTGTCCATTCCGGTGATCCAGGCCAATGGCGGCATGAATGGCATCATTCTGTTAAATTCACCGGTCCGTTCCATCAACGAGTATATGCAGCGGATCTATTACTATATTGCCGCCATCGGACTAGTGGCCGTGCTGCTGACCATCGTGATCGTGAATTGGCTGTCCCGGGGTATCGTGCGTCCACTGCGGGAAATGCAGCTGGCTGCTCAGGCTATGGCTTGCGGCGATTATAATCGTCGGACCGGAATTCGTACAGACGACGAGGTCGGTGAACTTGGCAAATCTCTTAATTCCCTGGCCCAGGATCTGGAGCGTTTTGTCAGTGAAACAGAAAAAGTCGACAAACTGCGCCGGGATTTTGTCGCCAATGTATCTCATGAATTGCGCACTCCTCTGACGATTATCCGGGGATACACCGAAGCATTGACAGACGGTACGGCGGCTGATCCGGCGCTGCAGGCAAAGTATCTCGGCATGATGCGGGATGAAACCGAGAGACTGGAACGGTTAATTAAGGATTTATTAGATTTAAGCCGGCTGCAATCCCAAAATACTAATGCGGAAATGGAGCCGATTCCCTTAGCCGCAGTGGCTGAGGGCGTAGTTTCTATTTTTCGGCGCGGGGCCGAGCAAAAAGGTGTGCAGCTGCAAGCCGAAAAGCTGGAGGAAAATACGGTTATCAGCGGCAATGGCGACCGTTTAACGCAATTGCTGTTGATTTTATTGGATAACGCCCTGAAATTTACTCCTGCCGGCGGCAAAATCACCGTGGGGGTTGAGCGGGATAAAAATCTGATTCTGCTAGCTGTTTCCGACACTGGCAGCGGTATTGCATCGGAAGATCTGCCGTTTATCTGGGAGAGGTTTTATAAAGCGGACAAAGCCCACTCCCGGCTCTCAGTAGGAACCGGACTGGGCTTGGCTATCGCCAGAGAAATCATCGAACTGCACGGAGGAACGGTGGAAGTGGCCAGCGCCCCGGCGAAGGGGACCAAGTTTATCATCCGTTTCCCCAGCTTAGAGAAAGAATTGAAACCCGTCTAGAGGTTGCCATGTTCCGGCGGCCGGAAGTCATTCAAGATCAAATCAAAGGCAGTGTGAAAATATGTCGGGTATTGTTTTTATCGCTCCCAATGCGGAAATCGGGAGAATAGCGGAAAATCTGAAAGTGGATCCCGATGAGTATAATGTCATATACGCCCGGCTGGAAGAAGGCGTCAAAGCCGCCGGCCGGGCGCTGCAAAAAGGCGCCCGGGTTTTGATAAGCCGGGGATTTACTTGCCACCTCATTGAAGAGGCGTTTCCGGATGCATCAGTCATTGATGTGCGATATACTGCCTTCGATTTATTGCGGGCCTATCTGCAGGCTGCCACCTGTTCCCAGTCGATCGCCATTGTGGACATTCAGCCGGTGATCGACGGAATGAACAGCGTGGAGGCAATCCTGAACCTGAATGTGGGAACTAAAACTGTCAAGCTGGTGATCCCCGATTATCACAGTTACATGGACGGCATTGACCAGGCAGTGGCAAAGGGGTATGACTGTGTCATCGGCAATCAGGCGATAGTCAACGCGGCTGCTGCCCGGGGCCTGACAGGAGTGTTGCTGCGTTCTGGACGCGAAGGGATTGAACTGGCGGTAGCCGCTGCCCGTCAGATTTTAGCGATTCACCGCATTCGGGATGCTAACGCCTTACAAACCGAAATTATTATCAATTCCGTGGATTATGGCATCATAGCCATTGACAGTGATGGTTCTCTCATTGCCTTCAACCGGCAGGCCAGATATCTGCTGCGCTTGGATATATCCAACTCCCGCCTGGACGCTTTTCTTGTTGTCATGCGCAAACTCATGCTGGAACAGGAAAAAGTGATTGGTCGGGTTGAAAAAGTGGACGGTCATGGAGAAGTAGTTGTCAACTATTTACCGATTATTGTTGACGGGGAACCAACCGGTATGGTGGCAACGATCCAGGCTTTGCAGCAGTTACAGGATATTGAGCAAAAAACCCGTGAGGAATTGGCCCGCCGGGGCAGGGTGGCGCGTTACAGCTTCGCTGATATTGAGTCGAAATCGCCGGTTATGCGCCGGGTCATTCAGGATGCCAAACGCTTTGCGGCGTATGATGCCACCGTTTTGATTCTGGGAGAAACAGGCGTAGGCAAGGAATACTTTGCGCATGCGATTCACCAGGCGAGCCCCAGGCAAAGGGGCCCTTTTGTCGTCGTGAATTGTGCGGCGATCCCGGAAAATATTTTAGAAAGCGAACTGTTCGGTTATGTGGAAGGGGCGTTTACCGGCGCTAAAAAGGGCGGCAAGGTGGGGCTGTTTGAACAGGCCCACAAGGGCACTATCTTTCTGGATGAGATCGGAGAAATTTCGGAAAATTTACAGGTGCGGCTGCTGCGGGTATTGCAGGAACATGAAGTGTACCGGCTGGGGGATGACCGGATTATGCCGGTGGATATCCGGGTCATTGCCGCTACCAATCGTGATTTATCGGCATTGGTCCATGAAAAGAAGTTTCGTGAGGATTTGTATTACCGGCTGGATGTGCTGACGCTGGAGATTCCTCCGATCCGGGAACGGAAAGAGGACCTGGAGCAATTGATTCACCACTTTATCCTGGAGTATAATGAGAAATATCATTCTCACGTGGAATCAATCGAGCCTGGGGGCCTGGAAATTCTACTGAACCACGACTGGCCCGGCAATATTCGTGAATTGCATAACTTTCTTGGCCGGGTAACGGCTTTGACACAGGGAAAGGTTATTCAGGAAAAAGAGGTCCTGCATTGTTTGCGACGGCGTTATCAGCCTCAGAGAGAAGGCGCGGCCGGGTTAAAAGAGATAGAGAAGACGGCGATTCTGGAAGCCTTGAGAAAATCCGGCGGCAGTAAGCAAATGGCGGCTGACATGTTGGGAATTGGGCGGGCTACTTTGTGGCGGCGGTTAAAAGAGCTTGCCGATCCAATAGAATGAGTTTCAATAAGAGACGAGAGTGTTTCATTATGAAACACTCTCGTCTCTTATTTGTTTTAAGTTGGGTTGATTTAACAACTCTGCCGGTCTTGGCATAGAACTTGCTATATATAATCGTTGAACGTTCGCGAAATCACATTTGGAGGGTAGAACATGAACTCAACACAACTGGGAAAATTGAGAAAGATTGCAGGTCACGATCGTATCCACACCGAGGAGTCAGCTTTGCTTTGCTATGCCTATGATTCTTCCCTTGAATCCCAAATCCGGAGTTACATGCCGGAAGCGGTTTTTGTGCCGCAGGCGGCGGCGGAAATTCCGGAGGTTATTCAATATTGCGCCGCGGAACGTATTCCCATCATCCCGCGGGGAGCAGGCACCGGTCAGGCAGGAGGCTCTCTGGCGGTCAAGGGCGGCTTGGTCATTGACCTGTCAAGGCTGAACCGCATCCTGGAGATTGATACCGATAACCTGCAGGTTATTGTAGAACCAGGTGTCGTCCATGCTGAGCTCAATCAGGCACTGGCTCCTTTGGGCTTTTCCTTTCCGCCTGATCCGGGCAGCACCAAAATGGCGACTGTTGGCGGGATGATTTCCTACAATGCCAGCGGTATGCGCGCCATGAAATACGGTACGACCCGGGAGTATGTCCTGGGACTGGAGGTCATAATGGCCAGTGGTCAGGTCATAACCACGGGGGGAGTGGAATGTCGTTCGCTCAAAACCGTTTCAGGCTATGACCTAACCAAACTATTTGTCGGAACTGAAGGAACCTTGGGTATCATCACCAAGGCGAGGTTGAAGATTATGCCGCTTCCTGAGAAAAAAGGACTTGCCGTAGCTTCTTTTGCCCAGCTGGGCGACGCAGGAAAGGCAGTAGGCGAGGTGTTCCGCAATAAGATTGTCCCGGCTGCCATCGAAGTATTAGATAAGTCCGCCATCAAAGCGGCGTGCATGTATAAGCCGAGTATTAAGCTGCCGGAGGATGCGGCAGCGGTATTATTCTTTGAGGTGGACGGTCCGCCGCCGGGAGTTGTGTATCAGGCGCAGAAAATCGCCGAGGTCTGCAAATCCATTGCAACGCATGTGGATTGGACCGATGATCCTGACAAGGTGAAGCAATTGTGGGAAGCCCGCAGTGTTGTCGGCGCCGCCAGCGGCCGGGTGCGTCCGGGCGCTACCCGGGTTTATATCGGGGAGGATATCTGCGTTCCCATTATGAATGTGGGCGCCGCCCTGGAAGGCATCCAGAAAATCGGCCAAAAGTACGGTACCGTCATTGTGACCTACGGACATGTAGCTGACGGCAATTTCCACTCGGCGCCGGTGATTGACATGGAAAGCGAAGAAGAATTGAGAAAAGTGCAATTGGTTGCCGATGAGATCCAGGAATTGGCTCTTGACCTGAAAGGGACCGTAACCGGCGAACATGGGATCGGAGTGGTCCGGGCCAAGTACATGGACCGGGAGCATGGACCGGCGGTTGAGGTCATGCGCGTAATAAAATCGGCGCTGGACCCCTTGAATATTATGAATCCTGGAAAGATGGGTCTAGATAGGTCAGGTGAGAAATAATGGAAAAGACGAAAAATGTAAATGAATTGATTCGCAAAGTGAATCAATGCGTCCGCTGTGGTCAGTGCCGTTCCGTCTGTCCGATCTTTCGCGAACTGGGCGTTGAGTCTTCCGTTGCCAGGGGAAAACTGGCTTTATTGCGAGACTATCTGAGCGGGAAAGACGTTTCTGCCGGCGCTGTGAATGAACTGCTGTCCAAATGCCTATTGTGCAAGACCTGCGGCGCTCAGTGCCCCAGCGGCGTCCACGCCGACGAACTTGTGCTGGCCGGACGCGAGGTGATGGTGGAGCGTCAGGGACTGCCGCTGATCAAAAAAGCGGTTTTTGCGGTGCTAAAAAGACGTGCCTTGTTTGATCTTGGTTTGACTATGGCTGCACTGGGCCAGGATATCGGCTTGAAACGGAATCCAGGAAGCCGCCTGGGCGCAGTGTCCCGTTTTCCCATGCCCGGTCTTGCCAAAAGGCGGGTTATCGCCCCTTTTGCCGCCAAGCCTCTTCGCAAGCAGTTTCCGGAAACGGTCAGAGTCACAGCTCCCCAAGCGAGAGTCGCTTTGTTCGCAGGCTGCATGGCCAACTATATCTATGCTGACGCCGGTAAGGCAGCCATTGAAGTATTAACGGCCCACAACATTGAGGTTGTATTGCCTAAATGGCAGCATTGCTGCGGTTTCCCCCTCATCACCTCCGGCGATGCTGAAAGCGGCCGCCTGATGGGCCGCCACAATATCCAGGTTTTTTCCGAGTTACAGGTAGATGCGGTCATTACCCTGTGCGGTTCCTGCGGCAGTGCCTGGCGTCACGAGTATCCCAGACTTTTTGCGGCCGAGCCTGAGTATTTGGCAAAGGCGGAAGCTATAGCAGAAAAGACCTATGATATTTTGGAATATCTGGCCGATATATTCCCGCTGAATCAAGACCTGCTCGGCCCTGTGAATATGAAGATCACCATTCATGATCCCTGCCATCTGGTGCGGGGGATGGGAGTGGCCAGGCAGGTCCGCAAGGTCGTCAAGGTCATCCCGGGCGTGCAGCTGGTGGAAATGAAGGAAGCGGACCGCTGCTGCGGCTCCGGGGGCAGTTTCAATCTGTCCTATTATGAATTATCGCGGGAAATTAATGACCGCAAGATCGATAACATTGCGGCGACTAAGGCCGACACGGTTGTTGCCGGCTGCGGTTCCTGCCGCATGCATCTGATTGACGGCTTGTGTCAAAAAGGGCAGCTCCAAAATGTGATCCATACCATCCAGTTGGTTGCCCAATCCATTGAGGCCAAACGGGCTGCTCTCTTGTCACATTTGCCCAGTCTAGATAAAACATTATAGGAGGTTTTGTTTATGAGCGTCGCAGTACTTTCCTTGATCGCCCTAATCATCGCTATTGTTATCAGCTGCATCTCTCCAAAAAACATCGGCATTCTGGCGATCGGACTGTCCTTTATTGTCGGCGGAATTATCGGCAATGTGAAAGTCAGTCAGATTATCGGCGGTTTTCCTCTCAGCCTGTTTCTGATGCTGGCCGGAGTTACCTATCTTTTCGGCATTGCCCAAGTGAACGGCACCATTGAAAAAATCACCCAATATGCGGTTAAAGCGGTTCGTGGCAATGTGGCGCTGCTGCCCATTGTGTTGTTCTTCGTCGCCTTTGCCCTGTCGGCCATCGGCCCGGGTCATATTTCCATTATTGCCCTGATGGCTCCGGCCGCGATGATTCTGGCGGAGAAAGTGGGCATTCCTCCGCTTCTAATGGCCCTTATGGTTGGCAACGGCGGTCAGGCCGGCGCTGTTTCGCCGATTGCGCCTACCGGCGTTATTGCCAATAGCCTTGCTGCTAAATTAGGTTATACCGGGCTGGAGTTCCCGTTCTTTTTTAACACCTTTATCGGCCACTTGGCGGTATCAGTGCTGGCCTATGTACTCTTTGGCGGCCTGAAGCTGTGGAAACAGCAAAAAGAAGGAACTGCGTCAGCGATTGCCTCCATCCTGAACGTAAAAGTAGAGCCCTTCAACCGGCAGCAGTCTATGACTGTTGCCGGCATAGTGGTGCTCATCATTTTAGCCCTTGGCTTTAAACTTGACGTAGGACTGACCGCCTTTACCATCGGCGCTATCCTTACCCTGCTCAATGCCGCCGATGAAAACCAGGCCATCAAAAGCATGCCCTGGGGCACCATTATGATGGTCTGCGGCGTAACCGTCCTGGTCGGCCTGATGAAAAATGTAGGCGGAATGGACCTCTTCTCCGGGATTATCGCCCAATTCTCCACTCCCTATACAGCTACCTTGGTTGTTGGTTTTATCGCCGCCATCATTTCGGCATACGCCAGCACCTCCGGCGTTATTTTGCCCGCCTTCATGCCTCTGGTGCCTGATTTAATCGCGAAAATGGGCGGCGGTGACCCGCTGGCCCTGATGTATACCATTTTAGTAGCCGGTCACCTGGTTGATGTCAGCCCGCTTTCTACTACCGGCGCTTTGATGATTGGCGCAGCCGGCCCTAAGTCAGACAAATCGAAACTATTCCGCGACATGCTTTTATGGGGATTTGCCATGTCGGTGGTAGGGGCAGGCCTCAGCTGGCTGTTTTTTACCGTGCTGAAATTCTAAGCCGGATTTTAAAATCAGAGCAAGCCGCAGGCTTGCTCTGATGCATGAAAACTCCGATTTATTAAAAATGGGGGGAGACGAAATGAAGCTTATCATCAGTTCGGTTCTCTGGGAAAAACAGCTAAAAGAGGGGCTCCATCAGATAAAGTTACTGGAAAAAATCCCGGAAACCCGCTGTGCGGGTATAGAATTCCGGCCTTTTTGGCATAATCTGGATCAGGAAGTAGCCGAAATAAAACCAATTTTAGCGAGTAAGAAATATGCATGCGTATATGCCTGCAATGACGGGGTTTTAGCCGATACCCGGGAAAATACCATTCAGGCGATTGCTGCTCTTATGACCAGCATTCATCTGGCCGATCAGCTGGGAGCGAAAATCTTGCGGCTGAATGTAGCTGTGGACAGCTACAGCCCGGAGTTTATCAAGGCTACCTGGTGGAAAGCCGAAATGGAAAAAGCTATCGCTCTGGCGGCAAAATATCAGATCATCCTGGCGGTGGAAAATGGACCCAATAAGGAAAAAGGCGATGCCCGGATTCTGCATGAAATGCTGTCAACCATGAATTCTCTCTGGTTCAGGCTTACCTTTGATACGGCCAACTGGATTTACGCCGGCTATCAGCCGGAGGAAGCCTTTGAACTGTTGAGCTCATACATCGGTTATGTTCACTTGAAAGACTTGGTCGCTGACGGAACAGGGTATAAGCACAGCTATCCGGGGAGCGGCAATGTGGATGTAAAAGGACTGGCAGCGCGTCTGAAACTCCGGGGCTACAACGGACTGGCGGCCTTAGAGTTCCCGGGCGGCGAGGACCCTATGAGGAGGATTCAGGACAGTCTGTGCTATCTAGGAGACCGTTGAACAGCATACGGACCTTTTTGCACGTTCTTGGTTGCTGGGAATAAGGTGAGTTATAGATTTTATTTTATTAAGTATGCCTTTGCCCTCTAGACAAAATATAAAAGTATGGTATAGTATACCTATAAACAATTGAAATATTATTCGAGTCAATGACGACTCTCCGGTTATATCCGGGGAGTTGTATCTTTTTTAGACAGTTTAACATTGATCCGGGTAATATTCCACATTCTACGGCAACACACTATATTAAAATACTGAAGAAAAGAGGGTGCGGTTCATGACAAGTGATTTATTGTATGTGGTTCCCGCGGGAAAGTACACGCCGGAGGCCATAGTGGCTTTGCTGGAGAATCATCCTGAAATCAAGTTTGTGTCTCTGGTCGGCATTGACTTGGCCGGCAACGATACAGATGAAAAAATCCCGGTCGAATTGTTCAAGAAAGATGTAATGGATTTTTACAGCGGTGCCGCTGTTCAGACAGACGGCTCCTCGGTGGTCTTAACCGGTCTTGTCACCCTCAATAACGCCAAGGTTGATATGTTGGCAGACCCAGATGTAAACTGGTTTGTTGACTACAATTTTGAGTATCTGGATGAAGAAACCGGCAAACCTGTCGGCACCCTGCGGATTCCTTCCTTTCTGGTGCACGACGGACAGCGGGTTGACTCCCGTTCTATTTTGGCTCAGAGCATGGAATATATCACTGATGAACTGAAAGCTCTGTTCAAGAAATATCCCAAAGTGGCCGGACTGGAACATGTCAATGGCGAGGAAATTGAGGATATCCTCTTTACTGCCGGCACTGAACTGGAATTTTGGGTAAAAACTCCGGCGGAGCAAGCTCAGTTGGAAGAACTGTCCACTACCCAGACCATGCAGGAAAACTATTGGGCCCGCACCCGGGGCGCCGCCCGCACTGCTTTGGAACAGGCTGTGATGATGCTCGCGAATTATGGATTGGAGCCGGAAATGGGTCACAAGGAAGTGGGCGGTTTAAAAGCTCAGATCGACGAATCCGGCGCCTTGTCACATGTTCTGGAACAAATGGAGATCGACTGGCGTTTCACCACCAATGCGCTCCAGACCGCGGACAATGAGCTGCAGGCCAGAATCGTCGTTAAAGAAGTATTCCGGGAAAACGGCCTGGAAGTCTCATTTAAAGCCAAACCCATCATCGGTGTTGCCGGCAACGGCGAGCACGTCCACGTGGGTATTGCCGCCAGGCTGAAATCCGGTAAGACCGTGAACCTGTTCTCGCCATCGGATATGAAAAAAGATTTTCTGAGCGCGGTGGGCTACGGTGCGATCATGGGTCTCTTAAAAAATTACGAGGTTATTAACCCCTTCATTTCTGCCACTAATGACTCCCTCAACCGGCTGAAACCCGGTTTTGAAGCTCCGGTATGCATCGTAACCTCTCTGGGACATACACCGGAAGTGCCTTCCCGCAACCGGACCATCCTGGCCGGCTTAGTCCGGGATGTGAATAACTCTCGGGCCACTCGCTTCGAGGTACGGTCCCCGAATCCCTTTACCAATACCTACATTGCCCTCAGCGCTTTCTATTTGTCCATGCTGGACGGAATCAAAGCAGCGGTATCTGCCGGCAGAACAACCAAAGAATTGGATGCCGAACTTTCCAAAGACGCAGGAACTCCGGGATTCTATCTGGAAAAAGACCGGGCATATCGCAGCGAGCATGATGTGTTTGATGACTACGGCGCCGAGGAGCGGGACCGTCTGTTCGGTAAACCGCCGGCTACTGTATGGCAAAACATGCAGGCGATTGGGACTTATCCCGAAAAGGTCAAAGTTCTTATTGCCGGTAACGCTTTCCGCAAGGAATTAATCGACGCTTTTGTAGCTGGCGCCTTATTGCGTTGGAAAATTGAACTGAATAACCGCATCATCGGTGAAAACCTGGACGTTGTCCGGGCGTGTCAGTGCCTGCACAGCAGCGCCAGCGCCTCAGATATCGATGAAGAAATCTGGGCAAGAATCAATGACCTCCGTTTCTATCTGGCGAAAGACAAAAAGGATCAGAGGTGCCTTTTCAGCCGCATTAAAGCCGCTTTGGCCGCTGGTGAATTTGAGCAGGCATCCGACATGCAGATAGAAATGGCGGAAAAAGTCGGTCAGTTAAAAGTGCTTTATGCCGAGTACAAAAAGAATATCATTGACGATTGCTGCTGCCTCGAATAATCTGACCGATAACAGCCGTAAGTCTTCCAATATCACTTCACCGCCCGGAATCGGGCGGTGTTTTTGTGTATTCACTGCAAAAGTTTGCCGGGTTATAAAAATAGGTACTGTTGGGCACTGTCAATAAAAAAGGAATTCAATATTTTGGCGATAATAAGTAAAGGAGAGAGGAAAAGGAGACAGGAATGAACAAACAATCGCGGGAACTGCTGTGGGAATTTATGACGCGGTATTGGCGGCAATATTTAGTCGGTATGGCGATGCTGATCGTAGTGGACGTTCTGCAAACCTTTGTCCCCCGCTTTGTCGGCAGGGCAGTGGACCGAATCGCCGGACAGCAAGGACATATCTGGACCGAGATAGGCTGGATATTGGGCATTGCCGTAGCAGTCGCCATATTGCGCTACTTCTACCGCATTTTTATTATGGGTACTACCCGGCACCTGGAGTACTATTTGCGCCGGCAAATCTTTGCCCATGCCCTGCGCCTGCCCCTGTCATACTATGAGCAGGCAGGGCCAGGAGGGGTCATGGCCCTGATGACCAATGACGTGACAGCCATCCGCGTGGCCTTTGGCCTGGGCGCTATTCTGCTGATTGACGCAGTGGTTATGGGTTTTGCCGCCTTCTTTTTAATGGCCCGTACTATCGACCTTGAGCTGACCTGCTGGTCGCTTTTGCCATTGCCGTTTATTATGCTGGGCGTCATGGGAATGGGGGAAAAGGTCCATATAGCATTCCGCCAGGTGCAGGAAAAGTTCAGCCGGCTTACTGAATTTTCGCAGCAGACTTTTGCCGGATTGCGGGTGGTCAAAGGGTTTGCTGCCGAACACACCATGCTGGAACGTTTTGAAAAGATTAGCCGGCAGAGTGTGGAGGCCAGCATGAAATTGGCCGGAATCCAGGCTGTTTATCTTCCGGTTACTCATTCTCTGCCTTTTTTGACGTATGCTATTGCTTTGTATCTGGGCGGGCGAAAAATGATGGATGGACAGATGACGGCAGGTGATTTGACCGCATTGATCGGCTATTTGGGTGTCATTATCTGGCCGCTGATGGGGCTGGGTTACCTTTGGAATGTACTGGAGAAGGGGGCAGCCTCCCTGCAGCGGATTGTACAGGTACTGGCCGAGCCGGTACAGGAGCCGCAAATCGAAACGAAAGACAAACCGGACCCTTTACCGGGGCATCATCTTGAATTTCGCGATTTGACATTTTACTATCCCGGTTCCGGGCAGCCTGCCCTTCAGTCAGTTTCCTTCCAGGTCCCTCCCGGGGCAATGGTGGGGATTGTTGGCCGGACAGGCGCCGGCAAATCCACACTTTTGAAACTGGTGCTGCGCTTATATCATCCGCCGGCGGCCGCTATCTTCATCGGCGGGCAGGATATACATGAACTGAATGTTGAAAGCCTGCGGCATCATATTGGTTATGTGCCTCAGGAAACCCTTCTGTTTTCCCGGACCATCGCCGAGAATATCGCCTTTGACCGTTTCTATCCGGAGGATTCGGTAAAAGAGGCAGCCAGGCTGGCGGCGGTCACTGAAGATATTCATGCCAAAACCCAGGGAATGGAAACCGTATTAGGGGAAAAAGGCAAGAAACTTTCCGGCGGTCAGCAGCAGAGGGTGGCTATTGCCAGGGCTCTGGTGAAAGAACCTTCCATTCTGCTCTTAGACGACGTGTTTTCAGCTCTGGACTATCGCACGCAGCAGGTGCTGCTGTCGAATATGCGAAAATTTCTGGAAGGTAAGACCTCGGTTATTGTGTCCCAGCGAGTGGCGGCGGTGAAACAAGCGGACATGATTTATGTCATGGACCGGGGCAGAATCGTCGAGCAGGGAAATCACCGGGAGCTTGTCACCGGGCGAGGACTGTATTATCAGCTGTATGAACAGCAGCTGGCCGGTGAGGTAAAAGAGACGTTCTGCGTCTCGGAACAGTGAAGAATTTAAGCGATTTTTCGGCCTTAGCACATTAGCTGGTACTGCTGCTATCTGCCGAAAAGTCGTAAATTCTGATATGGAGGACTAATGGCGCGTTATTTTGGAGTAAAACGGTATGATGATCAAACCGGCCTGTTAACTGACCGGCATATGCTGGTGCGATTGTGGGGATTTGCCAGGCCTTTTCGGATGAAGCTGTTTTTTGTCTTGCTGATCATGCTGGCAGCGGCCGGAGTTGAACTGCTGCGGCCGTATCTCATGAAGCTGACGATTGACGTATTGGTTGCAGCCGGGGATGTGGCAGGACTGGGCCGTATTACTGTCATCTATGGGTTGAGCGTCCTCTTGTCAGGGGTGTTGTCTTACTGGCAGGCTATCCAGCTGCAATATATCGGTCAACAGATCATTCATCAGGTGCGGCGGCAGGTGTTCCGCCATATTTTGTTTCAACCATACCGGGAGCTGGAGGGTCAGCCGGTGGGCCGCCTGGTTACCAGGGTAACCAATGATACCGACGCGGTGAAAGATCTGTATACCGATGTTCTGGTGGCTTTGGCCAGCGACTTTTTTATGCTGGCCGGCATTATCGCGGTGATGCTTGCGATCCATTGGCAGCTGGCGCTGGTATCCTTTACCGTGCTGCCTGTCATGATCCTGGTGGCAGCCCTGTATCAAAAGTATGCCCGTCGTGCCTTCCGGCTGGTGCGGGAAAAGACAGCCGGTCTAAATACGTATGTCCAGGAAAGTTTGAACGGCATTCTTACCGTCAAGGCTTTCGCCCGCTTTGATCGCAGTGAAGGAGAATTCCGCTCGGTCAGCGACGAATATTTGGCAGCTGGGTTGCAGGAAATGCGTACCTATGCTATTTTTCGTCCTTTAGTAGATTTTATCTATGTGATGGCTGTATTGCTTTTGTTGTGGTACAGTGATGCCACCAGCCGCATTGGCGGGCTGGAGATCGGTATCGTGGCAGCATTTTTGCGCTATGTAGAAAAGTTTTTCTGGCCGATTAAAGACCTGGCGGAAAAATATAACCTGCTGCAGTCGGCCTTGGCCGCCGCCGAGCGCCTTTATGATCTGCTGGCGGCATCCGGACAAAGTGAAGAACCTGAGACTAAGATGGTTGACCGTCATTTCGCCGGTAAAATCATCTTTGACAATGTCTGGTTTGCTTATCAGGAGCCGGATTGGGTTCTGCAGGGCGTGACTTTTGAAATACAGCCCGGACAATTTATCGGTGTGGCAGGATTGTCAGGGTCGGGAAAAACCACCCTCATTGCCCTGCTGCTGCGATTTTATGAGCCGCAGCAAGGCCGGATATTGCTGGATGACATCGATATTCGCCAGATTCCCCCGGCTATTCTGCGCCGGCGTATTGGCGTGGTTTTTCAGGACGTGCACCTGTTCCCCGGGACTGTGGCGGAAAATATCAGTATGTTTGACCCGGCGGTTCCCGGAGCTTTAGTTCAAGACGCAGCCCGGACAGCCAATCTTTCAGCCTTTATACAGGCTATGCCGGATGGATACGATACTCCGGTGGGTTACCAGGGAGCCTGGTTGTCGGTAGGGCAGAGGCAGCTCTTGTCTTTGGCGCGGGTATTAGCCGTTCAGGCCGATGTACTCGTGCTGGATGAGGCCACCTCCAACATCGACAGCGAGACGGAAGGATTGATTCAGCAGGCTTTAGAAAACGCATCCGCCAAGCGGACCACCCTGGTGGTGGCCCATCGTCTGTCCACTGTGCAAACTGCTGACCGGATTATCGTACTGTCTCGCGGGCAGCTTGTCGAAGCAGGAACTCATGAGGAACTGCTGGCGTTGCGGGGAGTCTATCATCATCTATATATCAGCCAGTAAAGCTGATTGAATTTTGCATTAAATAACAGCAGGAAGTAATTGTCTGGTTAGAGAAAGAATAGTCAGGAATTGTAATACCTTTATTTACGAGGGGAGGACTTCATATGGCCAAAGGAATGGGGAAACGCTCCTATCATAAGCAGGAAACAGCTGCAGTTAACCGCTGGGCGTTGTTAATCGCCGGAGGTGCGGCAGCCGTTATCCTGCTGGTTATGGCAGTCTCTTTTCTCTGGTAGTGTTGACTAAAATCCGGCGATCCGGTAAACAATGAAACCATGGAACCCGACCAATAAGCTTTGGGAGGTCACATGGCGGATAGAGAAGAGCAGGGGTTGACGGAAACTTCAGCAAAAAAAAATGATCAAACTGCTGACCGACGAGTTAGACTGATGACGACGACTACTATGGTATTAGCGGTTTGCAGTACATTGGCATCGTTTAGAGCGGCAAATTGCGGGCACAACATGCTGATGGCCCAAAGCCAGTTAGCCAATCAGTGGGCCTATTATCAGGCAAAAAGCATTAAAGAAACAGCCTATCAGGCGCAGAAACAGGCCCTGGAGATCTGGCTGCGGCATTCCGAGCGGCCGGAATATTATCAGGAGACCATCACACAGTTTGCCGCTGAGACCGAGCGCTATGCCAGAGAAAAGCAAGAAATAGCCGAGAAAGCCGCGCGTTGGGAGGAAATGCGGGCAGACGCGGAGAATTTTTTTGCTGTATACGGGAAGGCGCTGATTTTTTTACAAATGGGCGTTCTCCTGTCCTCGTTGGCTTCCGTCAACAAAGCGGCTTATTTTAGCTACACCGCTTTTATTTGCGGCGGCATTGGCGTCATTATCTTTTTGTACGGATTGGTAAAGTCAGGCTGATCCGTTTATAGATGGAGGAGGCAGAAAATGGACAGTAAATGGATTATGGACACAATTGAAGCTATTGCGCAGTACGGCAAAGGGCAACAGGGAATGGACCGCCAGGCTTTTACCGAAGCTGACCGGCAGGCGCGTCAGTATGTGACGGATCTTATGGGGGAAATTGGCCTGACAGTACGGGAGGATGCTTTTGGCAATCTGATCGGCCGCCTGCCGGGGAAAAATCCGGAGGCGGCTGCAGTGGTCACAGGTTCCCATATCGATACAGTGCCCGAGGGGGGTAAATATGACGGAATCGTGGGTGTTGCGGGCGGTCTGTACGCTCTTAAAGAATTAAAAGGACGGGGCCCGTTAACCCATCCGCTGGAAGTGATTGTCTTCATGGCGGAAGAATCCAGCCGTTTCGGATTCGCCACTATGGGCAGCAAAGTAATGGCCGGACAGATGAATCTGTTATCTTGGTCAAAAGCCAAAGATCAGGACGGAGTGAAGCTCTCAGAAGCACTGGCTGGCTGGGGACTTGACATGAATAAGCTGGCGTCCGCCAAGCGTGCTCCCAAGGAAATGAAGGCTTTTGTGGAAATGCATATCGAGCAGGGCCCCGTCCTGGAACGGATTGGCAAGAAGGTTGGCGTTGTGACCGCTATTGCCGCACCTACCAGAATGAAAATCACGGTGGAAGGCTTTGCTGCCCATTCCGGCACTACTCCCATGGACGAAAGGCAAGATGCTTTAGTCAGTGCGGCGCGGATCGTTCTGGCGGTGAGGGAAAGCGCCATGGACCAAGTTCATCGGGGGACAGTAGGCACGGTAGGCGTTCTGAAAGTTCATCCCGGCGCCATGAATGTGGTGCCGGGCATGGTGGAAATGTGGGTGGATATCCGGGGTGTGGATCATGACAGTATTATTGAGTGCCTGCAGGATATAAAAGATCAGGTCAGCACCATTGCCGATGAACAGGAGACGCCTGTTTCGATCGCAGTGATGGCTTCAGATAAACCGGTGATTCTCGCCGAGGAAATCATTGATACCATTGAAGATGCCTGTGACACTTTGAATATTGCCTATCACCGGATGCACAGCGGCGCCGGGCATGATGCCATGAATATCGCCGCCTTGACACCTACCGGCATGATTTTCGTTCCCAGTCATAAAGGAATCAGCCATAATCCGGACGAGTACACCTCTGAAGAAGATATCGCAGCAGGAGTGCAGGTGCTTACCGAGACGTTATATCAATTAGCCAAGTAATTTAAGAGGCTTATTTGTCAGTCCTGTTCGGGGCTGATTTTTCTTTGCCGGATTGAATTCCCAGTAATATCAGACTACACATTATGTAAACTTTATGATACACTGTGAGGTGAACCGGAATCAGCAGCAAAAGGAGGAACAGCTTTGAAAAAAATAATTGTAACTATGATGACAGTTACAGCTATCCACATATTATCTCCGCTGCCATCTTACGCCGCTTCTCTTCAGGATACGCTCACATCGGTCATTACGCAGAATCCGCAAATCTTAACTCAAATGGTGAATCTGAAGAAGGAGTGGGACGAGGGAAACCGTGATGCGGTCTGGAGTATGCTTGCCGGCCAGATGCAGGAAAGAATGGGTATCGAAAATGCGGCTCTGCTTGGCGAGGGGGATTGGAAACAAGCCATGGAAGCCCAGCTTACCGACAGAGTGAAAGCTGAAATTGGGGACAGGGTCAGCACCCGCATTGCTCCCTATCAGGATCAAATTCAACTGGTAGCTAAAGCGCTGAATATTAACAGTAATATTTTACCTCAATCCGGCCAGGACCAGGAAATAACAGACTCGTACGAACAAGTAATGGATCTGACTGCTACCGGTTATGCCTCCGGCATCGAAAACAATGGTTACTCGGGGGATAAAACTGTTACAGGCACAGATGTACGCAAAGGCATTGTGGCAGTCGATCCGCAGGTCATTCCTATGGGAACCCGGGTGTGGGTAGAAGGTTATGGTGAGGCTGTTGCCGAAGATCAGGGCAGCGCCATTAAGGGCGACCGCATTGGACTGGCGTTTGACTCCAAGGAAGAAGCCCTGGAGTATGGCATGCAAAAAGTAAAAGTATATATTTTGGAATAATATCACTTCAACCGGCTTAGCCGGTTATTTTTTTGCAAACTTCCCGCTGGAAATTGTAAAAATGCCGGGCAGGAATCGGGAAAAGAAACGAGAATGATTAAATTTATTGTCGTGGCTATTTGATATAGGGAGGCTAACACTTGAAACAATACATAAGCCGTATCATTGCTGCTTTAATCATGGTGATGAGCTTGTCAACATTTGCTGTTGCGGCGCCTGCTGCACCCGCTGCATCGGATGAATATATCAAAGGCGAGGTTCTGGATGTCCGGGCAGTAGATGCTCAGACCCAGAAGCAGTTTTTCAGCGGTCAGGGGGAGATGGTCACTGTCCGGTTGAAGTCCGGACCTGAGGCAGGCAAGATCGTTGATATTTTCAATTTTGTGTCAGGCAAGTCTGTTTTTGAGATCAAAGTCAATCCCGGAGATAAAATCATCGTCGCCGTTTCTCACGATTTAGGGAAAACATCTTATTATATCAGCGATTTCGACCGATTGAATTATGTTTATCTTCTGTTGGGAGTGTTTGCGTTCTGTCTGATTCTGTTTGGCAGGATGATCGGTTTGAAGTCTTTGATTGTGATTGCAGTTTCGATCTGTTTGATTTATCTGTTGTTCATCAAGCAGGTATTGACCAATCAAATCAACATAGCCTTCCTGACACTGGGGTTAAGTGCCGTTATTGCCGTCATCACCCATGTGCCCATCAGCGGCTGGTCGCGCAAATCTTTGGCGGCTATTGGGGGGACCGTGGGCGGGGTAGTGGTTGCCGCGATACTATCCTACACTGCCATCCAGTTGATGCATCTGACCGGTCTTGATTCAGAAGAAGCCATGATGCTCAAGGCATCGGTTTTGAAATCGGTTGATTTCCAGGGAATTCTGTTTTCCGGCATGGTTTTAGGCTCATTGGGAGCGGTGATGGATGTAACCATTTCCATTGCGTCTGCACTGCAGGAAATTAAACAGATACAGCCTGACATCACGGCGAAAGAATTATTTCTTACCGGCATGAATGTGGGCAAGGATATTATGGGGACCATGTCCAATACCCTGATTTTGGCTTATGTGGGCAGTTCGTTGCCCTTAATGCTGCTGATTGCAGCCCAGCCTGATATGTCGATGGTAAAGGTTATGAATCTAAATCTGATTGTCACTGAAATTGCCCGGGCTCTGACTGGCAGTATCGGGCTGGTTTGCGCCATTCCGCTGACCGCATTGGTCAGTACGCTGCTGTATCATAAATAAAGGGCTGGCTGACTCGTACTTTTTTCTCCATTGTCGGGATATCTCCCCTGGCTGCGTCATATATTTGACATGAGATATGTGACGCCAAGAGGTGAGAATATGAAAAAAATGCAATTTTGGAGCCGGCATCAGCGGTACTTTTTATGGTCCGGACTCGTTCTGGTAGGACTGACATTTGGCTTAATCGGATTTGAATACAGCGATGAACTGGAAACGGCCGCTGTCTCAAGAGCTGAGGAGCCAGCGAATCCTCCCGCTGGCAAGATCAGTTTAGTGATTAAAGAGAGAGAACGGCTGTTGGAGGTTTATCAGGACGGGCAGTTTTATAAACAATACCGTGTGGCAGTGGGTAAAGGTGAAACGCCTACTCCGATTGGCGAGTGGAACGTAGTCTGGAAAGATTATAATTGGGGCACCGGTTTTGGTACCCGTTGGATGGGGCTAAATGTTCCCTGGGGCATTTATGGTATTCATGGCACCAACAAACCATGGTCGATCGGCCAATTCGCCAGTCATGGCTGCATCCGTCTGCGCAATAAAGATGTGGAAGAATTGTTTGAATGGGTACCGATCGGCACACCGGTGAGAATTGACGGTCGGCGGACTAAAGTGGAAAGGGTTCTGAAGTTTCAGATTGCCGGTCCGGATGTAGTGATTCTGCAGATGAAACTGAAAGAACTAGGCTTTTTAGCTGGCCGCGCCGATGGGATTTTTGGCAAGGATACGGAACAGGCCGTAAAAAATCTTCAATTGGAAAAGGGTTTGCCGCAGGACGGGATAGTGAATAAACAGCTGATAGAATTAATGGAACTTTAAAAACACGGATTCTCACCGTGTTTTTTTATTTGCTTTATACTGATGAATGGAAGTTGTTTGGCGAATAAGGAGGGGTTTTGTCTGTTTATGGCGTATAATTTACAAGAAGTATTTTCATAGCAATCAAGAATAAGGTTCTTGCCGATCATCGCATCTTGCGTCACCTGAAATATGTCTGATATGCGCGGCTTCTCTGCTCTGCCATGCAGAAAAGTCCCGGCAAACTTATCCCATGTTTCAAATGACACAAAGTGCTTGAAACCAGTTGGAACTAGTCTGGAGGCGTTTGGTGGAAGACAGGATGCAAACAATCAAAAGCTATTTGACAAAAATTTATGATGCAAACCCTTTTGTTCGCTTACTGAAGATTACAGTCGAGGACATGACCGAAGGCGTGGTTAAGCTGATGATGCCGGTAGACTTGAAAACCCATACGAATTTATATGGGGTGGCTCATGGCGGCGCCCTTGCTTCCCTGGCTGATACTGCGATGGGGATGGCTTGCGCAACGGTCAATAAGCGCGTTGTTACTATTGAAATGAATATAAACTGTATACGCAGCGCTCAACCGCAGCCCTTAATTCACTGCGTCGCCCGTATAGTACATAATGGCCGGCAAACGGTTGTTGTGGAGGCGGATATCGTCGACGGCAATAAGGATGGGCTGCTGGCTAAAGCCAGAGGCACATTTTTTGTCATTGGCTCGTTTGAAGGAGGGGCGCATGCGCGAACTTAGCATTACAACTCCGAAGGGCGTTTTATCGGCGGTGCTGCATGAGGCGGCGGGGTCAAAACACCTGTTGATTGTCTGCCATGGATTCCGCGGATCCAAAGATGGCAGCGGTCGCAGCATGGTGCTTTCTGATCTGGCTGTAGCCAACGGATTCTCGGTATTGCGTTTTGATTTTACGCCGCAGGCCACTCTATCCCGGCAAATAGAAGATTTGGGATATGTAGTGGAATTCTGTCAGGAAATTATCGGGGGCTCGATTATACTGCTGGGGCGCAGCATGGGCGGCAGTGCTGCCTTGGCTTTTGCGGCACGGGATCAGGGGATTGCCGGACTTTGTTTGTGGGCTACACCCTGGAATCTGGCGGAAACCTTTCAATTGGCTCTGGGTGAGCGGTATCAGAATTTAAGCCAAGGTGAAAGCGTTACCGTTGAAGATGAATATGGCAGAGTCCGTTTTACCCCTCAGTTTATTGAAGATTTTACCCGTTATGACTTACTGTCTTGCGCCAGATCTTTGGGGAGAATTCCGCTCTTGATTATTCACGGGCAAAAAGACGGCATTGTCCCTTTAGCTCAGGCTCATGATCTTTTTTTGGCCGCCGAAGGCCCCAAAAAGATGGTGGTTATTCCCGAAGAAGACCATCAATTTACCTATAAGTATGATGAAACGACGAGGGAATTGCTGGCTTGGCTGCGAGAAACATTCGGGGACTGTTGAAAAAGGCCATCTGCGTCACTTTAACCTCTTTCGGACGCTCGAGGCTGACGACGGTTCCGGTATATTTCGCCTGAAACCGCGCACACTATGAAAGTATATTTTGCAGCATGGAGAGTGTGCGGATTGAATTTATCGGGAAATCTATGGGCATTGATATTGGCTGCAGTATCCGGCCTGCTGATGGCAGTTCAAGGTGCCTTGAATGCTGCTTTAAGCAAGGTGATTGGACTGCTGGAGACGACATTTGTTGTTCATGTTACTGGTACGATTGTCTTGGCGATCGCTCTTTACGGGCTGAAAATGGGCAAAGGCAATATGTCTCTTATTAATCAGGCTCCGTGGTATACTTATCTGGGCGGTATTGTCGGGGTATTTATAGTATATCTCGTGGCGTCAAGCATTCCTAAAGTAGGCGCAGGAAATGCTACGACAGCCATTATCGTGGGCCAAGTGCTTACCGCAGTGGCAATTGACTGTTGCGGGGCATTCGGACTGAAACAATATGTATTTGGTTGGCAGAAACTGGTCGGCATTGCTTTTTTAGCCATTGGCGCCAAACTGTTAATCCGTTAATTGCCCATTTCTACAGCCTGTGTGATGACCACAGGCGTTTTTTTATTACTAGTATCTAATCCTCCGTTGTCGAATCGTCACGAATTTATAGATTAGGTGTTAACAAACGGAAAAATTTCAGGTATACTTAACAATAGGGCATTTTTCTTTTATCGCATGAACGCCCTTATAAGGTATAAGCTATTACTACCAATTGAAAATAGGAGGAGAAGTATGGATTTTAATTTTACTCCCGATCAACTGGCTCTGAAAAAGATGACCCAAGAGTTTGTTGCGAAGGAAATTACGCCTTATGCACTGCAAATGGACCACGAAGGGCATATGAGGCCCGGTTTGGTTAAAAAAATGTTCGAGGCAGGCATCCTGGACATCACCGTGCCGGAAGAATATGGCGGTCCTGGCGTTGATGCTCTTTCTATCGCTTTCGTTTATGAAGAACTGGGCAAGGGTTGCGCCGGCGTTGCCACCTCAGCCGCCGCCAATGCGCTGGCATCGTATCCTCTGGTAGTAGCCGGCACTCATGAGCAAAAAGAATTGTTCTATAGCTATATTACCGACGGCAAACTGGCGGCATTTGCCCTGACCGAGCCTGGAGCGGGTTCTGACGCCGGTGCGGTGGCTACTACCGCGACCAAAGACGGTGACCATTACATATTAAACGGAACCAAGTGCTTTATTACCAATGGCGGCATCGCTGATGTATATGTTATTTTCGCCAATACCCGCAAATCGGCCGGTATCCGCGGCCTGACCGCCTTTATTGTTGAACGCACTACCCCAGGCTTCTCGATCGGCAAAGAAGAAGAAAAAATGGGCATTCGTGCCTCTAATACCTGTGAATTGGTCCTTGACAATGTCCGTATTCCGGCAACCAACCGTATCGGCCGTGAAGGTGAAGGCTTCAAAATTGCCATGAAAACCTTGGACGCCGCCCGCCCTTTCGTAGGTGCCGTATCGCTTGGTCTCACCCAGGCTGCTTTCGATATTGCCGTGAAATATTCCAAAGAGCGCCAGCAATTCGGCAAACCCATCGCCTCGTTCCAACTAGTACAAGGCATGATCGCCGATATGGCCATGCAGCTTGAAGCGGCCCGCCTTTTGGTTTATAAAGCTTGCTGGCTGAAAGACCAAAACGTGGAGTATTCCAAAGAATCCGCTATCGCCAAATGTTTCGCAGCTGACACCGCTATGAAAGTAACTACCGATGCAGTGCAGGTCCTTGGCGGTTACGGCTATTCCAAAGAATACCCCGCCGAGAAATACATGCGCGACGCCAAGATTATGCAGATTTACGAAGGCACCAATCAAATTCAGCGTCTAGTTATCGCCAATAATATCTTATATTAGTTGTTTGTAACTAGTTGCTTGACTTTTTTACTGTAGTATAATATAATATTTTTTGTGCAAAGGGGTTATAGCTCAGTTGGTTAGAGCGCTTCGTTGACATCGAAGAGGCCAGCGGTTCGAGTCCGTTTAACCCCACCAGTAAATTCAAGGTTCCGCAGGAATGCGGGACCTTTTTTATGTCAGATTTTGCCCGCCCTTGACCAACAGACCGATTTTGGCGTTATCTCCGGGGTGAAAGCCCTGAACGGGGACTGGCGAGCGCCTACTGTTAGCCGACAGCAAGAGTGTCCGTCGCAAGATGGAATCTGAATGTAAAATAAAAAACGAGGACGGATTTCCCCGCGCCTCGTTTTCGTTATTTACTGTATGCTTGCAAAAAGTCTGTTCCAAGCTGTTCATACATTTCAAGGTGTTCAATAAGTTTAAGTTGGGTAGTTGGACTTATTGCTTCCAGGTTATCAGTGAACACAATTTCTTTAATAATAGAAGTGATTGTGAACGAACCATAACCTAAAAAAGACAGCTTTTTAATTAGCCTGCTAATCTGCTGATTCACTTTTTATCCTCCATCTGTTCAATTTGGTAATTACAACATAAAGTTGTCAGCCGCATTACCTTCGACTTTATACCAATGAAATCATATGGAAGGAGATTGACTACTCATTCTTAATAATATAACTGGTACGTTATCTTATTAAGTATAGCATGATATTTAATAAAAGGCAATAAGTATTTATCCATTGAAGGCCCAGGATTTTAGCCGCAAGCCTTTTATAGTTATTTGCCTTAAAAAAATCAATAGCATGAAAATTCTTACTTTAAGGCTATCAATAGGAACTTCTTTAAGGAATAGTAATATTTTATTAACAGCAGGAATATCTTGATTATGCCTTAGTTTTTATGCTCTAACTCCTGAGAGGCACATCGCAATGTCTCACTAGGTAAGGCAGCCAACCGGCAGTTCTATCCTTATGTGTGAGTTGGCGTAGTTGAAAGGCAATATTAGCGGTCGGCAGTCTCTGATAGAGTGCTGCGCCAGACAAAAGGAGATGGAGGAATCGCCATGGATCAGCAAATGAAGCGGCTTTTAAAAAGATTGACTTTTTTAGGCTATTGTTCATTCCAAATTCAAAGTATTGTTACCGAAGCTATCGGAAACAACAGCTTCTCTGAAATCACCTCTTCACAGCGTGCCGAAGTAATCCGGCGCCTGGAGATGTATGAGCAGCTCGGCTCAAATTATCTGGAAGCCTATAGCAAGTAGAATGAGAGAAAAACGAGACTGAAGCGGGACTGCAAGCTGTATGTCCCGCTTTGCTTTGCCGGCGGGATTTGCTATAATGAAAAGGATTTAGAGCCCTGAGGAGGTTTTTTTATGGCCAATACAAAACATGAAGGCGCTATGGTGGTATTCAGCGGCGGCCAGGACAGCACTACCTGTTTATTCTGGGCGATGGAGCGGTTTCAGCCGGTGACAGCCATTACCTTTAACTATAATCAGCGTCACAAGGCTGAAATAGAGTGCGCTCAAGAGATTTGCCGCGATTTAGGGGTAGAACAGACCATTCTGGATATGGCTTTATTAAACCAGTTAACGGCTAACGCTCTCACTCGCAGCGAAATTGAGGTCAAAGCCGGGGCAGGGGGGACGCTGCCGTCTACCTTTGTTGACGGCAGGAATCTGCTGTTTCTGTCCTTTGCCGCTATAGCCGCCAAACAAAAAGGATTGCGGCATATCATTACCGGGGTGTGCGAGACAGATTTCAGCGGCTATCCGGATTGCCGCGATATGTTTGTAAAGTCCCTGAATGTGACCTTAAATCTGGCGATGGATTATCAGTTTGTCCTGCATACGCCTTTGATGTGGATCAATAAAGCTCAGACCTGGGCTATGGCCGACCAGTTAGGCAGGCTAGAGTATGTACGCAAGAACACTCTGACTTGCTATAATGGAATCATGGGTGACGGCTGCGGTGAGTGTCCTGCCTGCCAATTGCGAAATAAGGGATTAGTACAATACTTGGAACAGAAAGGCAAGTAGAAAATGAAGAAGATTTCGATTCGAGCTACCAAAATATTTACCTTTGATGCAGCCCATTGTCTGCCGGGGCATAAAGGAAAATGCGCCAATATGCACGGACATACATACCGGCTGGAAGTAACAGTGGCCCGTAATGATGACGGCGTTCTCACCGACGATTCGGGAAACGGTATGGTTATAGATTTTGGCGATTTAAAACAGATCGTCCAGGAAGAGATTATTGACAAGGTGGACCATAAACTTCTCAACGAAGTATTCTCCTTTCGCACCACCTCGGAAAATATGGCCAGGCACTTTTACGACCTGCTGGCGCGGCGGCTGTTGGCTCAGGGCGTTTCAGTGGAGAAAATCACCCTCTGGGAATCTCCCACTTCCTGCGTGGAGGTGGGCAGATGGAACTCATAACCTATCCTTTTGTGGAGACTTTTGCAGGTATTCAGGGCGAAGGGACCTTCATGGGCATGGGAGCAACGTTCATCCGGCTGGCCGGATGCAATCTTCGCTGCGCCTGGTGCGATACGACCCATTCCTTTGATGTGGACAGGGCCCGCCGGCTCACAGTGAATGAATTGCTGCAGGAATGTTCCCTGACGCAGCCTTTGGTTGTTATAACCGGCGGGGAACCGACGTTATATAACCTGCAGCCTTTAGTGACGGCGATTCATAAGCTGGATAAGCGGGTGGCTATCGAAACCAATGGAACGAATCCGATTCCGGCGGAATGGGATATTGACTGGGTTACGGCATCTCCGAAGCCTGGCAGCAATTACGCTATAAACTGCCGTCCCAATGAGTTGAAGTATGTTGTGGATGACAGGCTGTCAGTAACCGATATCGCGGCGGACCGGGTCCCTCCGGGACATGTTTATTTGCAGATCGAAAGCTGCCGCCCGGAATCAGCCCGTAAGGCATATAAGATGGTTGTGGAATATCCTGAATTAAAGCTGCGTGTCGGTATACAGCTACATAAAATCTTGGGCGTAGAATAATAAGATGCGCTCTTGTGGGAGAGGCGGAATCAGTTTTGAGTGGACGCTGTGTCTGGAAAGTGGCTCCTCTGCAGGATGAGTTGCGGAAAGAGCTGACGGGAAAACTGGATATACCGGAGATCATCGCTCAGATACTCATTAATCGTGGGGTCAGTACGGTTGAGGATGCCGTTTATTTTTTAGAAGCCGGATGGGACCGACTGGTCGACCCCGGGCTCATGAAGGATATGGACCGGGCCTTGGATCGGGTGGTCCGGGCCGTTCAACAACAGGAGAAAATTACAATTTATGGGGATTACGATGTGGACGGTATTACTGCCACGTCGCTTTTATATCTGGTGCTGACATCTCTCGGGGCACAGGTGGCTTACTATATCCCTGAACGGTTTGGCGAAGGGTATGGCTTAAATGACATTGCCCTGGAGAAACTTCGTGGGGACGGTACGCAGCTTGTTATTACGGTGGATTGCGGCATTTCGGCTATTGCTGAAGTGGAAAAGGCGCGAAATTTCTATGATATCATCATCACAGATCACCATGAGCCGGGGGAGGCGCTGCCGACGGCGCATTCCATTCTGAACCCCAAGCAGCGGGACTGTCCTTTTCCCCATAAGCAACTGGCAGGAGTCGGGGTAGCGTTTAAACTCTGCCAGGGCCTGTGGCAGCGTTTGGGCAAGCCCAACGCTGAATTGTATACATACCTGGACTTAGTTGCCGTTGGCACGGTAGCGGATGTAGTGCCGCTTTTGGGTGAAAACAGGGTTTTGGTGAAAGAAGGATTAAAGCAGATTGCCGCTACCGCCAACACCGGCTTAAAAGCTTTATTGCAGGTCAGCGGGATCAAGGGGAAAGTAAATGCCGGCAACATCGGCTTTGGCATTGGTCCCAGGATCAATGCCGCGGGAAGGTTAAGTCACGCCCTGTCGGCGGTGGAGCTTTTGACCACTAAAGATGCGGAACGGGCCGCCTTTTTGGCACAGCAGCTGGAGACCGAAAATCTGGCCCGGCGCCAGATCGAGGAAAATATCCGTTTGCAGGCTGATGCTGTCGTGGCTCAAATGGATCTGGCGGCAGAGAAGGTTCTGGTCATTGCCGGTGAACACTGGCATCACGGCGTGATTGGCATTGCCGCATCCCGCATTCTGGATAAATACTACCGGCCTACGGTTATGATCAGTGTGGAGGATGGTATGGGGCGGGGATCCTGCCGCAGTATTAAAGGATTCAATATGTTTGAAGCCCTGGATAGCTGCCGTGATATTCTGGTCAAATTCGGCGGACATGCCGCCGCTGCCGGATTCTCCATCCTGCCGGAAAACATAGGCGAATTGCGCCGTCGGTTGAATGCACGCGCCAATCAGTTATTGACCGAAGCAGACTACCTGCCTGTGGTTGCTATTGATATCCCCGTCCAGCTTAACGATATCAGCCTTGCCTTTATCGAAAAGCTGAACATACTGGCGCCGTTCGGGCCGGGAAATCCGGCTCCGGTACTAGCCTGCCGCGATATGGTCATTACGGATGTGCGAGTTTTGGGAAAGGACCGCAAGCATCTGAAGCTGAAGGTGCTTCACAATAAATGCGCCGGCGAGATTGTATTTTGGAACCAAGGGGAACTGGCTGCTTCATTGCCGGTCAACAGTTTCATTGCCGCTACTTTTTTCCCGGAAATCAATGAGTGGCAAGGTCAATCCCTGGTGCAGCTGCATGCATCAGATATTAAACGCCAAGGGAACCGTTGAAAAAGGCCCATCTGAGTCGTTTCTCCTGCGGGCGCGCTCGTTCAGAAAACATCCCTTTTCTGTTTCGAATGCAGTAGTTTATTTTGCTGTGACTACACCGAAAAGTGATTTGTTTTCTGCCTGATCTCACAATGCTCCGCATCTTTCTCGTATCGGCGTACCCTGCAAATGCACAGTCTCACCACTGTATCAGAATGTATGACTTTTCGGGAGATAGCTAGTAGCGGCCGATTTCTCATAAGCCGAAAAACCACCTAAATTCTTCACTGGTACGGCAACGCAGGCGTTGCTCTTACCAAGCATCTGATCTTTTTGAACGGTTCCAGATTCGATGCCGTACACAAGTTCATAAAAGAAGCTGAAAGTTTTTGCGTTTTCGGCTTCTTTTATTTTTTTGCTCGTGCGGCTTTCAGCATGAATAGCAAATGGAGCATTGTGGCAGAATAAATCATAGCATGTCTGTCTTTACGGTACGCCATGGACAAGGAATTACCGGTTTGTCTTTTCTGCTACAAAATAATGCTGTATTTATGGACTGGTTTACCTTGTATGCGACATTGCTGTCACACATATAATAGCAGCAAGAGAGGTGAAGACAATGAAATTGCTTTCTCTGGGCATGACGGGCACAACCGAGGAGATTCGACAAAAGTTGCAGCAGGATTGTAATATATTCGCCCGTGAAGGGTGCAAACTGTCCGTGGATGAACTGCAATTGGGCGGTTATACGTTTTTATCGTGCAACATACCGGACGGAGAGATTTCTTACCGCAGTTATGAGCGGGTCAAGAACCTGTTAAAGGTATATATAGCGCAGATTTTATCAGACATGATTATTATTCGCGAAGAAAAGAATATCGTGCACGATATTCTCCGCCAGGATTATGAATATTTTAGCGGTGAAGAGCAGAATCAGATCATTACGAAGGTCTTTGACATTCTACATAATGATCGTATTATGACGGAGTATAGTCTGACGGTTCGTCGCAGCCGCATCTTTACAAAAATGCTGGACTATCTGAACGGTCATAACGAGATGGTATTAGATGGATTTATCCGGTTCCGGCTGAAAGAGTACCGGCAGTTGCTGGCTTCGGCGGTGGAACAGGCAGTGGATGAATTTATGTCAGATGTGGAATATCAGGAATTTATCCGCATTCTGCGCTATTTTGTCAGTATGCAGGAACCGCGTTTTGGCGAAGTGCATGTGGTAGTGGATAAAAATAATGTGGTGTATATTTTTGATGCAGACGGAGAAATACTTAACGATCAGGACGGAGAACAATTCACGGTGAACACCCAGGACGGAACCCATGACCAGGACTTGTTGATGAGCGCTCTGATTACCGTGGCCCCGCAGATGATTATTTTTCACTTTGCTAGTAAAGTGAAAAATAAGGAATTGGTTGCCACTGTCCAGGAGGTCTTTACCGAACGCGTTTTTGTCTGCGACGGGTGCCGGATTTGTAATGTTGATTTGACCCCTAACCGGAAGAGTGGATCTAATCCTGTTGACACATGACAGAAACAAAGATATAATGTGAATAATATATAACATGTATTAAATATACAAATAGTGATGCAGAGGACATGACAGTTGCAACATACATTACAGAGAGAGCCCGTCGCTGGCTGTAAGCGGGTTTATGCATCTCAACTGTTACCGCCTCCAAACTGCCCGGTCGAACTGACAGTAGGCCGTGCCGGTGTGATTGCCGTTAGCGAAATCATTAAGATGATTCTTATGAATTAATCAGGGTGGAACCGCGGGTAACTCTCGTCCTTGGGATGAGGGTTTTTTTATTTTTCAAATGTATCTCACCAGTTTGAGGAGGATGTTATCCATGGGTAAAGTACAGGTTATTTTGAAAGACGGATCTGTCCGGGAGGCAGATGGGGGAACGAAATTGTTCAACGTGGCGGAAGCGATTGGCAGAGGTTTGGCCAAAAGCGCTTTGATCGCCAGGGTAAACGGGCGTTTGGTTGATTTGGCCGCGTCTCTGGTGGAAGATGCCAAAGTGGAGTTTTTGACTTTTGAAAATCCGGAAGGCAAAGATGCCTTACGTCACAGCGCCTCCCACATTATGGCCCAGGCGGTGAAACGTCTGTATCCGGGATCTAAACTGGCCATTGGTCCGGCTATTGCCAATGGATTTTACTATGATATTGATTCGGCTCATACCTTTACGCCGGAGGACCTGGAGAAAATTCAGGCCGAAATGGAAGAAATCGTGAAGGAAGATCTGCCGATTGAGCGGATGGAAGTCAGCCGCGAAGAGGCCTTGCGCCTGTTTGGCGAACAGCAGGAAAGCTACAAAGAAGAATTGATTCGAGATCTGCCGGGGGATTCGGTCATTTCTCTGTATCGCCAGGGAGAATTCGTTGACTTGTGCGCCGGACCTCATGTTCCTTCTACCGGTAAAGTGAAGGCTCTGAAACTTCAGAATCTGGCCGGAGCCTACTGGCGAGGCGATCAAAAAAATAAAATGCTGCAGCGGATCTATGGGACGGCTTTTGAAAAGAAAGCGGAACTGGGTGAATATCTGAATATGCTGGAAGAAGCGGCGAAACGGGACCATCGCAAGCTGGGCCGTGAATTGGACCTATTCAGTATTCAGGAGGAAGGCCCGGGATTCCCTTTTTTCCATCCCAAGGGAATGGTGATCCGCAATGAACTGGAAAATTTTTGGCGTAAACTACACACTCATTACGGCTATCACGAAATCAAAACCCCGATTATCCTGCATCAAAAACTGTGGCAACAGTCCGGTCACTGGGATCATTACCGGGAAAACATGTATTTTACCACCATTGATGAAGAAGGCTATGCGGTGAAGCCAATGAACTGTCCCGGCGGCATGTTGGTCTACCGCACGCAGCATCATAGTTATCGGGACCTGCCTTTGCGAATCGCCGAACTAGGGTTGGTGCACCGTCACGAGATATCCGGCGCTCTGCACGGCCTGATGCGGGTAAGGAGCTTTACGCAGGATGATGCTCATATTTTCATGCTGCCGTCCCAGGTCAAAGATGAAATTCAGGGCGTTATTAAGCTGTTTGATACCGTTTATGGCGTCTTTGGCTTATCTTATCACGCCGAATTGAGTACAAAGCCGGAAAAGGCCATGGGGTCGGATGAAACCTGGGAGATCGCCACCAACGCTTTGAAAGAAGCTATGGAGGACTTTGGCCTGCCCTATAAGATTAATGAAGGAGACGGCGCTTTCTATGGCCCGAAAATTGATTTTCATTTGAAAGACTCTATCGGTCGTACCTGGCAGTGTGGAACCATACAGCTGGATATGCAGATGCCGGAAAAATTCGACCTTACCTATGTGGGTGAAGATGGACAAAAACACAGGCCGGTCATGATTCACCGGGTGGCTTACGGCAGTATAGAACGCTTCATCGGTATTCTCATTGAACACTTTGCCGGAGCTTTTCCCGCCTGGCTGGCACCGGTTCAGGTCAAAATCCTGCCAATTTCCGACCGTCATCTGGATTATGCCTTGAAGTTGGCAGGGAAAATGCAGGAAAAAGAAATCCGGGCAGAGGTTGACGCCCGTAATGAGAAAATCGGTTATAAAATTCGTGAAGGCCAGGTAGAGAAAGTGCCTTATTTGTTGGTGGTTGGTGACAAGGAGGCCGAAACCGGCCAGGTTGCCGTGAGAAAACGCAGTCAGGGAGAGCTGGGAGCTATGGAAGTCGACCGGTTCATTGAGCAGCTCCTGAACGAAATCAAAACAAAACAGCAATGAAATGAAACTGGAATGAGATAATAAAAATAAATAGAGATCAGACCTTGCATTTTCTTCCGGTTGGTGTTAATATATAACAGTACTCATCATAGTGTAAGCAGAAGCCATCCGCTTCTCACCCTACAACGCCGTTCAAGGCAGTTCGTAAGGTTTCGGATTAGCATGTACAGTGCTATTTTTTGCGGGTGGCGTATGCCATCCGCTTTTTGTTGTGTCTGAATCTGTTGGAGGTGAATAGCAATTAGCAAAGAGCAATTAAAGGTGAACGAAGAAATCCGGGCGAGGGAAGTTCGTCTAGTCAGCAGCACGAATGAACAATTAGGGGTTATGACCCTAAGGGATGCATTGCGTCTGGCCGGCGAACAACAGCTGGATTTGGTCGAGGTAGCCCCTACTGCCAAACCGCCGGTTTGCCGTATTATGGATTTTGGCAAGTTTAGGTTTGAGCAGCAGAAACGTGAAAAAGAAGTCAAGAAGAAACAAAAGGTAGTTTCCGTTAAAGAGGTAAAATTACGGCCTAACATCGAAGATCATGATTTCCATGTCAAACTGAAGAACGCGCAGCGCTTTATTGCCGACGGCGATAAAGTAAAAGTGACGATCATGTTCCGCGGCCGCGAACTGACCCATCCGGAACTGGGCAGAGAGGTTCTGCTCCGGATGGCCGAGGAATTAAAAGATGCGGTGACCGTTGAGCGCGAACCGAAGCTTGAAGGGAAAAATATGATTATGATAGTAGCACCGAAAGCACATAATTAACGCACTTTAAGGAGGAAATCGCAATGCCGAAGATTAAAACCCGTCGTTCCGCTGCTAAGCGGTTCACAAAAACCGGCGCCGGTGAATTCAAACGTTCCAAAGCTTTCAAAAGGCACATTCTGGAGAAAAAATCCCCCGGTCGTAAACGCAATCTGCGCAAAGCCGGCTTAGTCAGTAAATCCGACTATGAACGCGTATCCAAAATGTTACCTTACGCTTAAAATACAGTCATAGATCAAGAGGGAGGAATCGTCCATGCCAAGAGTAAAAAAAGGCGTGACTGCACATAGACGTCATAAGAAAATTTTAAAACTGGCCAAGGGGTATAGAGGTTCTAAGAGCACTTTGTTCAAAAAGGCCAATGAAACGGTTATGAAGGCGCTTTACTATGCGCGTCGTGACCGCCGGGCCAAAAAACGCGATTTCCGTAAGCTCTGGATTGCCCGTATCAATGCGGCTGCCAGAATGAATCAGATCTCCTACAGTCAATTTATGAACGGTCTCAAAAAAGCCGGTATTGAAGTAAACCGTAAAATGCTGGCGGATATGGCTGTGAATGATATGAAGGCATTTGCACAATTGGTTGCCACTGCCAAGCAACAATTACATTAATTTTTTATAAGGAAGCTTCCCTCTGGCAGGGAGGCTTCTTTTAATTTAGAATTTTTGTATAGTCCAGTGAAATTTGGAAATAATCTGGACAAAGGATTGAAAAATAATGCAGAATTTTTTATCAATTAAGAAATTTGACAATATTTTTTCGCTTTTTCGCAGGTTTTTATTAAGCTAGCGCGAATAGTATATAACATGAGACTGAGATGTATGAGGTAGAAATGGGAAGGAAAAAATAATAAAGGAGGAGATACCCTTGGCCTTGGTTACAATGCGGGAAGTGCTTCAAAATGCGCGGAAGCGTAAGTACGCAGTCGGTGGATTTAACGTCTTTAACCTCGAGACACTGGGGGCAGTGGTCGAAGTGGCTGAAGAATTAAAATCCCCCCTGGTGCTTGGTATTCCGGAGAGACTGCTAAAATTTGTTGATGCTGACACGCTGGCAGCAGCTATGGTAAAGGCGGCTCAAAAATCCTCTGTGCCCATTGCTCTGCACTTAGACCATGGATACAGCTATGAAGGCATGATGAAGGCGATTCGGTGGGGTTTTACTTCTATCATGTATGACGGGTCCTCCCTGGCATATGCCGAAAATCTAAAAAGAACAAAAGAAATCACACGTATAGCCCATTCTCTTGATATGTCAGTTGAGGGAGAATTGGGCTTTATTGATTCTTTTGAGGGACCAAACGCCTCTCATCCCGATTCGATGGTTACACCGGAAATGGCTGCTGAATTTGCCCATAAAACCCAAATTGACGCCTTGGCTATCGCTGTAAGCAATAATCATGGCTCCAGTCGCGGCAACGGCAACGTTAATATTCAGCGTCTCAGCGAGTTGTCCGGTGCAGTGGCGGTGCCTTTGGTGATGCACGGTGGGGCAAAATTGACCAGGGATGAATACAGGCAATCGATTCAGACCGGTATAACCAAGATTAACGTTGCGACCGATGCATCATCCGTCGCAGCGGACACCTTAAAGACCGTATTGGAGAAAAGCCCCGGCACAAATTATATTAGCTTAATGGGGATTGTAAAAAAGGCAGTTAAGGATTCAGTCAGAAAATATATGCTGTCATTCGACTGCATTTCGAAAGCGATATAGTCGGGAAAAAAAATCTACCCGCTGCCGCTTGGGCAGCGGGTAGATTTTTTTTCAGGAAGCATACGGTTTCCTGAGAAAATTCTATAAGACTGGACGTATATTATATTCAGGATTATAATGGTACTGATTTAGACTTGATCTTTAAACTGGTAATGGAGTAGTGATACCGATGAAATTGCCAACGCAACAGGCGTTGCTTCGTTCTCTAATCGACACGTCAGAATGGAAACTTACGCCGTATCAGATATTGGTCCTTGGTTTCGCCGTTCTGATTTTTTTGGGAACTTTTTTATTGATGACGCCGCTGGCATCCGCCAGCGGCCAATCGCTTTCTTTCATAGATGCCTTGTTTACGGCAACCTCGGCTGTTTGCGTCACCGGACTGGTTGTAGTTGATACAGGAACTTATTTCACCCTGTTTGGCCAGATGGTGATCATCTTTCTCATTCAGGTGGGGGGATTAGGGATCATGACTATGACAACTCTGATGGCGTTATTAACGGGGAAAAAGATCCGACTGCGCGAGAGATTAGTGATACAAGAAGCGTTAAACCAGCTATCTCTGGCCGGTGTGGTCAAGCTCACTTCATACATTATAAAGGTTACCCTTTGTATCGAATTTATCGGAGGAACGATATTGGCCTTACGATGGTATGATGAGTATAGCCTCATGGGTATTTATATGGGCTACTGGCATGCAGTATCGTCCTTTTGCAATGCGGGTTTCGATTTATTTGGGCATTTTTCCAGCCTAACCCATTATGTCGGAGACTTCACCGTGAACATGACGGTTTGTTCCCTAATCATCCTTGGTGGTATCGGCTTCACTGTAATTTCTGATGTTCGGGACGCCAGCAGCTTCCGCCGCTGCTCACTGCACACCAGGATCGTCTTGATGACTACGGCGGTTTTCTTGGTCGCCGGCACGATCGGTATATTTTTTCTTGAATTATTAAATGTGAAAACATTGGGGAGTTTATCCTGGGTTGACAAGTTACTTGCCAGTTTCTTTCAGTCTGTAACAACCCGTACGGCAGGGTATAATACACTTGATATTAGTCAGATGAATCAGGCAACTTGGCTGTATATGATTTTCTTAATGTTTATCGGAGCTTCTCCCGCCTCTACCGGCGGCGGTATTAAAACATCGACGTTTGCCGTTATTGTTATGGCTATCGGTGCCTTTACCCGGGGAAAAACTGAGGCGGAAATATTTGAAAGAAGAATTTCTCATGTTACTACATATAAGGCGTTTACGGTTTTTTTCATGGCAGCAGGTTTGGTTGTTTTGGCTTGTATGGTATTGTCGATTACGGAACAGACCCCGTTTATCAACATTTTATTTGAGGTAGTTTCAGCGTTTGGCACAGTGGGGTTGTCTACCGGGATTACGCCGGGACTATCCCCTGTTGGTAAAATAGGAATCATAATCACCATGTTTGCCGGCCGGGTTGGGCTTATGACAATCATACTGGCTTTGGTGCTAAGGGAACGCAAAAAAAGCGTAGTTCAGTATCCAGAAGGAAAAATAATCATTGGATAACTGCGTACTGTGGAACAGTCCTAATTAAGCTTTGGACGGAAAGCCCGTGAAATTCTTTTGCGAAGCTGGACGTATACTATATTGGGGATTATAATGATACTGTCTGATTTCGCTGGTAATGGAGTGGTACCGATGAATTCCTCAAAACAGAGGAGGTTGATTTCATTTTTCATCGATATGCCTGATTGGAAATTCACCCCGTATCAGGTATTAGTCCTCAGCTTCGCCGGCCTCATTGCCTTAGGCACTCTTTTATTGATGACGCCGCAGGCATTGGCCGGCGGGAATTCTATTTCCATTGTTGACGCCCTGTTCACCGCCACCTCAGCTGTTTGCATCACCGGATTAAGCGTAGTTGATACGGGTACCCAGTTTAGTTTGTTTGGGCAGACGGTTATTATTTTTCTCGTTCAGGTGGGCGGATTAGGGCTTATGACTATGACCACTCTCATGGCGTTGTTAATAGGAAAAAAAATTCGCCTGCGGGAACGGGTCATCATCCAGCAAGCTTTAAATCAATTATCCATGTCGGGTCTGGTCAAACTGACGCTGTACATAGTGAAAATTACCCTGTTGATTGAATTCGTCGGGGGAACCATATTAGCCTTACGATTGTATCACGATTATGGTATCATGGGGATATATATGGGTTACTGGCATGCAATATCGGCTTTCTGCAATGCGGGATTTGATCTGTTTGGCAATTTTACCAGCTTAACTCGCTATGTGGGAGACTTTATCGTAAATATGACGGTCGGGGTCCTGATTCTGCTGGGCGGAGTCGGTTTCACCGTTATCTCCGATGTCTGGGAAAGCAGACAATTCAGCCGTTGCTCTCTGCACACCAAGATTGTCCTGGTAACCACAGCTATTCTCACTGTCATCGGTACGTTAGGCGTGTTTATGCTGGAATTCACAAATGAAAATACTCTGGGCGGCTTAGCCTGGTTTGATAAGATCATGGCCAGTCTGTTCCAATCGCTGACGGTTCGCAGTGCAGGCTATGCTACGATTGATATCGAACAGTTGCATGAGGCGACTTGGCTGTATTTTTGCGTGCTGATGTTTATCGGGGCATCTCCTGCCTCGACCGGCGGCGGTATAAAAACAACTACTTTTGCCGTGATTGTCATGGCTGTCAGCGCCTTCATTCAGGGCAAAGCCGATGTGGAGATATTTCAGCGAAAAATCCCCTATGTGGTTATCTATAAATCCTTTGCGATTTTTTCCATAGCGGTTGGTTTAGTAGTTTCGTTTTGTATCATTCTGTCTCTGACGGAAGAAGCCCCCTTTATTCTCATCTTATTTGAAGTTGTCTCGGCGCTGGGGACGACAGGCCTGTCTACCGGCCTCACCCCAGAATTGACCAATACCGGTAAGATCAGTATTATGATCGCCATGTTCGCCGGGCGGGTCGGACCGATGACCCTGGTACTGGCGTTGGCGCTGAAAAAGCAAAAAAGCAGTCCGGTTCAGTATCCGGAGGGGAAAATAATCATTGGATAAATCAGTAGGAAAGCTGGAAGAGGGGGATTGTGAAGTAAGATGGCGAAAGATAAGCAATTTGCCGTAATCGGACTGGGCCGGTTCGGTTCAAGTGTTGCCAAAACGTTGCATCAGCTGGGCTACGAAGTGCTGGCCATTGATTCCAACGAAGAGACTGTACAAAAATTTGCCGATGAAGTAACCCATGTGGCTATTGCTGATACGACTGATGCCAACAGTTTAAAGGCGCTGGGAATCCGTAATTTTGACGTGGTGGTAGTGGCTATAGGGGAAGACGTTCAGGCTAATGTATTGACCACCTTGGTTGTAAAGGAACTGGGGGTGCACTATATTATCGCCAAAGCCCGCAACGAACTGCATGGGAAGATGCTGGAGAAAATTGGAGCGGACAAGATTGTGTATCCGGAACGGGATATGGGGCAGCGGGTGGCGCATAATCTGGTTTCGACGAATGTACTTGATTATGTGGAATTATCACCGAATCTTGGACTGGTGGAGGTTCGGATCCCCCGCAAGTTTATCGGACAAAGCCTAGCGGAGGTCAATCTCCGGGCGACATACGGCGTGAATGTGGTAGCGATCAAACGAGGTCAGCAACTCATTGTCTCGCCGCGGCCGGATGAGAAAATGAATGATAATGATATTCTGATTGTGGTTGGCGATACTTCCGGAATTCAAAGATTGGAAAGTAATGTATGACAGAAATTATTACCAGTCCTCATAATCCCTTGATTAAGATGGTCAGTTGTCTGACGCAAAAAAAATATCGCCAGCAAACCGGATTGTTTGTGGCGGAAGGAATTCGTCTGGCGGAAGAACTGGCGGCAGCTGGCTGGCCTGTGGAGGCTTGCATTCTTTCCGCTTCTGCCGAACAGAATCCCCGGGCGCAAGATTTGGTCCGGTCCGTGAGCAGCCGGACCCGAGTCGTTAAGGTATCAGATGACATTTTTCAAAAGATGGCTGATACGGAACAGCCTCAGGGGATACTTTTGGTGGCCAGAAGCAGGCAATATCAATTGACTGATTTGATAACCCGGACAAAAGCGTTTTTGCTGGTGTTGGATAATGTTCAGGATCCTGGCAATATTGGCGCCTTGATTCGAACCGGCGATGCGGCCGGGTGCTCCGGTGTCATTTTGACTGTCGGCTGTGCGGATATCTACTCGACTAAAGTGGTCCGGGCCAGTATGGGGTCCATCTTTCATTTGCCGGTGCTGCAGGGAATCACCCCTGAAGACGTTATTCAATATTGCCGCCAGCAGGATATTTTGCTGGCAGCCACATCGCTGGAACAATCCACCGTGTACTGGAATACTGATTTGTCCGGTTCCCTGGCGTTAGTGTTCGGTAATGAAGGAAACGGAGTCAGCCAAAGGCTGTTGGACGAAAGTCTCTTAAAAGTGCATATCCCTCTCTTAGGCAAGGCGGAATCTCTTAATGTATCCTCGGCGGCGGCGGTCATCCTTTATGATGCTGTGCGGCAGCGCTACGCCGGCTTGTAATTTGTTATTTGTTATGCTATACTAATTTTAACGATGTTCCGCAACCAAAATGTGGGCAGAGGGGTGTGGTCTTAGTGCTGACCGCCGATTTCGTTTGGAGAATGTTTGAGGCTACCGGATCTGTTGCCGTCTATTTATTATACCGTCGTCTGACGGTTCAATAAAGAATGGTACGATGACGGAGAGAGTATGTTGGAGCCCTGTTTTCACAGGAAGGATTTGCCGTTGACTGAGAGCAGTCCAAAGCAGTCTGACAGAAGTTCACTCCTGAGTATTCATGCTGAAGGGATTCCTGTGTAGGCGTGGCGTTTTACCGGCGATAATGGTATCAATGAGCATGTGGCGCCAAAATTGGGTGGTACCGCGAAAGTAGACTTTCGCCCCTTGGGGATGAAGGTCTTTTATTTTTAGAGCGATGCTTGCATTGCGGGGTTAGGAGGAAAACAAATCACTTTTCGGGTACTCAAGCAAAGATACGAATAAAAGGAATCCGAAAAGTAATGTCTTCCGAGTCTACAATATAGGAGGTAGCTATGAGACAGGAATTAGAAGAGCTGCGAAAAGCTTCGGCGGCCGAGTTTCGGACGGCTGCTGATTTGGATGAGCTGTATGAACTTAAGGTCAAATATCTAGGAAAAAAAGGAAGCTTGACCAATGTTTTGCGCGGAGTGGGCGCGCTCAGTCCCCAGGAGCGTCCGGTAATAGGACAAATTGTCAATGAAATCCGGGTCGAGTTGGAGCAAATCATCAATCAGCGCAGTGATGAATTAAAAGAAATCGAACTGGAAAGGCGGTTGGCTTCCGAGCGTATTGACGTCACATTGCCGGGCCGGAAAACCCAGTTAGGGAATCGACATCCGATCACATTGACGTTAAATCACATGAAGAGTATTTTTATGCGGATGGGCTTTCAGATTGCGGAAGGACCGGAAGTGGAAACGGATTATTATAATTTTGAGGCATTGAACCTGCCCAAGGACCATCCGGCACGGGACATGCAGGATTCTTTTTACATAACCGAGGATATATTGCTCAGAACCCATACTTCACCGGTTCAGGCCAGGAGCATGCAGGCTGCCGAGCCGAATCAGCCGATCCGAATTATTGCCCCGGGGAAGGTCTATCGTCGGGATTATGATGCGACTCATTCTCCGATGTTTCATCAGGTGGAAGGATTGTACATAGATAAAGGCGTGCGCTTTTCCGATCTAAAAGGAATTTTGCAGTTATTTGTGCAGGAAATGTTCGGAAAAAATGCTAAAGTGAGACTGCGCCCTAGTTTTTTTCCTTTTACAGAGCCTAGCGCCGAAGTCGATGTGTCTTGTACTTCCTGCGGCGGCAAGGGATGCCGCGGCTGCGCCGGCACCGGTTGGCTGGAGATACTGGGATCAGGCATGGTTCATCCCCATGTTCTGGAGATGAGCGGTTTCGATCCAAGGCAGGTCAGCGGCTTCGCTTTTGGCATGGGGGTTGAACGGATTGCCATGCTGGTGTATGGCATTGATGACCTGAGATTGTTTTATGATAATGATATACGGTTCCTGCGCCAGTTCTAGCAGATAATTTTGAAAGGGGGATGAACATGCGCGCATCAATTCAATGGCTGAAAGATTATGTGGATTTTGAACAAACGCCGCAAGAATTGGCGGATATGCTGACTATGGCCGGCGTGCCAGTTGAACATATTGAGTATTTGGGAGAAGGGATCAGCCAGGTTGTAACCGGAAAGATACTACAGGTGGCCCCGCATCCCAATGCGGATAAACTGGTGGTAGTCAAAGTGGATACCGGAACTCAAACGCTCACTATTTGTACCGGAGCCACCAACGTCCGTCAGGGACAGGTGGTGCCGGTGGCTTTGGTTGGCGCGAAGCTGCCGGGCGGCAAGGAAATAGGGCATACAAACCTTCGCGGCATAGATTCTGCAGGAATGCTGTGTTCGGCTGAGGAATTGAAGCTGGACAAGAAGACCTTGTCACCGGATGCCAAGGATGGCATCCTAACCTTGCCGGGCGACACCCCGGTGGGGAAAGATATCAGGGAAGTATTGGGTCTGGATGATGTGGTCTTGGAGTTTGAGCTGACAGCTAACCGGGCGGATTGTTTCAGTGTGCTGGGGCTGGCGCGGGAAGTGGCGGTTTTAACGAAAGGTTCACTGAAAAAACCGATTCTCAACCTGCGGGAAGCAGGCCGGGATAAGACTGTGAATTTGGCTAGTGTAACTATTGAAGAGCCAGGTCTGTGCTCCCGTTTTGTCGCCAGGCTCCTGCAGGATGTTAAAATCGGCCCTTCCCCGGTCTGGATGCAGCAGCGGATTCGGGCGGCCGGCATGCGTCCCATTAACAATATCGTCGATGTTACCAACTTTGTGATGCTGGAGTTGGGGCAGCCTATGCACGCCTATGATTACAACCTGCTGGCCAAACATTCTATTATTGTCCGCAAAGCTCAGCCCGGCGAAAAAATCACGACCCTGGACGGAACCAAGCGGGAATTGGCACCGGACATGCTGGTTATCGCCGATGCCTTTCAGGCGGTAGGAGTAGCTGGAGTGATGGGTGGTTTGGCTACAGAGGTAACCGCTAACACTCAAACCGTTCTATTGGAAGCGGCTTCTTTTCATCCGGTCAGCATTCGCCGTGCATCTCGGGCGCTGGGACTGCGTTCCGAGGCTTCCGGACGGTTTGAACGGGGTACGGATACTGTCAATACGATCCGGGCAGTTGACAGGGCGGCAAAACTCCTCGAGGAGATGGGGGCCTGTAAAGTCTGCCCCACGGTTATTGATCAGTATCCCAGTTTGGCGTTGCCGAAACAGGTGGAGTTTACGCCACAACAGGTTAACGAGTACCTGGGAACTGACATTGACAGAAATACCATGCTGGGGATCCTGCAGCGCCTGGAATTTGAAGTGGATACAAAAGGTGATTCCATTCTGGTTACGGTACCAAGCTGGCGTGGGGACGTAACCGGTCTGGCTGATATCTGCGAGGAGGTTGCCCGGATTACCGGCTATGACAACATTGCGGCCACAACGCCGGCGGGCAATGTAAAACGTGGCGAGCAAAGTTATCGCCAGCAGATCATTGATGTGATTCAGGATGTTTTAGCCGGACAGGGGTTTCATGAAGTGATATCCTTCAGCTTTACGCATCCGGCAATTCTTGATAAATTGCAAATTCCGGAATACAGTGAGCTTCGGAGGTTTATTCCGGTTTTAAATCCGATTACTGAAGAATTGCCGGTGCTGAGAACCACCCTGATGGGGGGGATCTTGGAGACCATTAGCCGCAATGTATCCCGTAAAAATGAAGATTTAAAAATTTACGAAATTGGTGCGGTGTATTTGCCGCCGTCCCTGCCGCTCAAAAATCAGCCTCAGGAACCGGTCATGCTATGCGGTGCGCTGATGGGACGCCGCTATGGTTCGGAGTGGAGTCAGGCCAAGGATTTAGTAGATTTTTATGACGCCAAGGGAACCTTGGAAATCATGCTGGACCGGCTTGGTATTACAGACTATCAGGTGGATGTGACAGAACATTATGGCATGCATCCCGGCAAGACCGCTGTTTTGCGTAAAAATGGCGTTGATCTTGCCTTTGTCGGGGAAGTGCATCCGAAGGTGCTGCAGGCGTTCGATCTCAATCGCAAAGTCTATATGTTTGAGTGCAATATCAGCGCTATTGTCAATACGTCCCGCCTAATCGGAAGGTACCAGGCTCTCCCACGTTTTCCGGCTATCGCCAGGGATTTGGCCATTGTTCTGCCGGATACGGTAGAAGCCCTGGATGTGGCAAGAAAGATTCAGGAAAGCGGTGGTGACTTATTGCAATCGGTCCGTTTATTTGATGTATATACCGGCGGGCAGATCCAGTCCGGATTCCGCAGTTTGGCGTTCTCCCTGACCTTTCGGGCTCCTGACCGCACCCTGACCGATGAAGAAATTGAGCAGCACTATCGTTCGGTTATTGACCAGTTGGAAGCCTCCTTTGGCGCTAAATTGCGCGTATAATCCATAAAAGCCTTGTATAGTCTCGAATCAGGGGCCTTTTCAACGGCCCCTTTCCATTTTTTCGGCAGGAATAATTCTGGGCAAGTGGAATATATAAGTTAGATTCTGTCGTGGAAGTCAGGTGGATTCATGGACGGGAAAAACAAAGTGAGTGTGGAGATTTTAGGGGAAACCTATACAATAAAAGGCGATGCAGAGCCGGAACGGATTTTGCAGGTAGCGGCTTGGCTCAATGAGAGAATGAAAAAAATTTCTCAGGCCAATTCCCGTTTGTCAACCCCCCAAGTAGCCGTATTGGCTGCTTTAAATATTGCTGATGAATATTTACGGCTGGAACAGGATTACCAACAGCTGATGAAGATGGTGAGGGATCAGAAGAAGAATCTATAAGGAGGGGGAGGAGCATTACAAAGCCCGCAGTATATCACTTTTCCGATTGGCCAATAATACAACGGGGAGTTGATATTATGTTGGGCTATGAACATGCAGGGCAAGTGCTGTTAAGAATGGCAGGCATATTTGCGATTGCCCTGATTGTGGTCCGGATAATGGGGAATCGAACTGTTGGGCAGTTTTCCCCTTTTGATTTTGTTTTAATGGTGGGTGTTGGCGATATTGTAGGGAATATAGCGATGGATCAACGAATCCATGTGCTGGTTGGAGTGGAAGCATTAATCGGGTTACTCATATTGCAGCAAGTGCTCTCGTATCTTTCACTGAAAAATAATACACTGCGCAAGTGGTTCGAAGGCGTTCCGGTAGAGCTTATCGAAGACGGTCGGATTATCCGGGAAAATTTTGTGAAAAGCCGGTTTAATTTCGATGATTTACGGCAGGAACTGCATAAGCAAGGCTTGGATTTCACGAATATTAAAGATATTAAGCTGGCCAGGCTGGAAAGCTGCGGTGACCTCACCGTGATTCGGTCACCTGAAATCGAACCCTTGACCAAACGAGAGTTTGACGAGTATCTTCGGAATATATATGACAATCCCCTGAGTCCCTTGGGAGAGAAATGGGTTCAAATGGAACAACTCGCACAGGATGTACGGTATTTGACGGAATATATCCGGCGAAAGGAGCAAATAGAGACTCTGGATACCGACAGCAGCCAATCCAAAGAGAATTTGCAATGACAAACAGAAGGGAAACCCCTTCTTCTTTCTTTAATAAGAGTCTTAAAAAAGCAAAAAGAAAAGGTGTCAAATGCGTGTTTTACTGGTTTTTATCGATGGATTGGGGTTAGGAGAAGCGAATCCTGAGAAAAATCCCCTATTCCGTTTTCAAAGTTCCTTTTTTAGAACCGATATGCCGCCAGCGGTCGGGCAGGTGGTTTGCCGAAAATGGCAAGGGAAAAGTTATTTTTTGATCCCGACCGATGCCGCGTTGGATGTGCCTGGATTACCTCAGAGCGCTACCGGTCAGACTGCTATCTTTACCGGCGTCAATGCAGCCAAGGCGGTCGGACACCACGTCCAGGCCTTTCCGGGACCACAGTTAATCAAGATCATTACTGAACAAGGGATTCTCACCCAACTACGGCAAAAAGGATTTCAGGTTACGTCAGCCAATGTGTACACTTCCAATTACTTGGAATTGGTCGCTCAAAGAAAACGACGTCATTCGGTTACGACTCAGGTCATTCTCACCGGGGGGCTTCCCCTGCGCTCTCTGCCTGAAATATTGTGCGGCCGGGCGGTGTCTCAGGATCTGACCAATGAAATGCTGCCTCAGTTTGGCGTCCGGGGAGTGCCGGTTATTTCAGCGGCCAAAGCGGCGGCGAGATTGATCCGCATAGCCTCTGAGCAGCATTTTACCATGTTTGAATACTTTCAAACTGACTTTTGCGGTCATGCCCGGGATTGGATGAGAGCTGAGCAAATCGCGGGGCTGTTGGAGGAGTTTATCGGCGCTTTGTTCTCGCTGGCGGCTGAAGATATGTTGATCCTGGTAACCAATGACCATGGCAACTTCGAAGATTTCAGCGTCAAGACTCATACTTTGAATCTTGTCCCAACTCTTGCATTTGGCAGCCAGGCGGAGGAAGCCAGCCGGCGTATCCGGAGTCTAACTGATATTACTCCGGTTATAGTGTCCATATTGGAAAGGAATGAACCAGGTGACTCAAGATAAACCAGAACTGTTAGCTCCGGCCGGCAGCCGGGAAGCCTTTATCGCCGCTGTCCAGGCGGGAGCCGACGCCGTATATCTTGGCGGTAAAGCCTTCGGTGCCCGCCATTATGCCCCGAATTTTCAAGATGAAGAACTGGCATGGGCGGTACGTTATGCCCATCTGCGGGATGTGAAGGTCTATGTGACGGTCAACATATTGGTCGATGACAGCGAAGCAATCTCTTTGGTTGAATATTTGCGGCAATTGTACATGATGGGAGTAGACGCCATCATCGTTCAGGATGCGGGAGTCATCGCTATCGCTCAAAAAGCAGCGCCCAATTTCCCCTTACATGCCAGTACCCAAATGACCATCTATAACCTGGCTGGGGTTGAATTTCTGGCCAAAGCCGGCTTGGAGCGGGTGGTCCTGGCCCGCGAAGTATCTCTGGCGGATATACAATATATTTGCCGGCATTCGCCGGTCGAAATTGAAACCTTTACCCACGGCGCTCTCTGTATTTGTTATTCCGGCCAGTGCCTGATGAGCAGTATGATCGGGGGGCGCAGCGGCAACCGGGGCCGCTGCGCCCAGCCTTGCCGCCTGCCCTATCAGCTGGTGGACAGAAAAGGCCAGCCAGCTTTGGATAATGATGCCGCCGGGGAGTATTTATTAAGTCCCAAGGATTTATGCACTCTGGAATTGCTGCCGCAATTTATTCAGGCCGGCATCGCGTCTTTTAAACTGGAAGGCCGCATGAAACGAGCCGAGTATGTATCGGTGGTGGTGGATACTTACCGCCAAGCCATTGACCGTTACTTTTCAGGAAAAGAATTTGTGGTAAGCCCTCATGAATTAAAAAATCTGGCTCAGAGCTTTAACCGTGGATTTACTACGGCTTATTTGCTCCGTAAAGAAGGCCGGGAGATGATGAGCGACCGTCGCCCCAATAACCGTGGGACCTATGTGGGGCGGATCAGCGGCTATGATGCCACAAACAGGATGGCAACCGTCAAATTGGAAGAACCGCTGGGCACCGGCGATATTATCGAGTGTTGGGTGAAAGTAGGCGGCAGAGTGAATATTACCGTCTCTTCCATGCAGCTGGAGGGCCGGCCGGCGGCCTACGCTCCTGCCGGCAGTGAAGTCACGATTCCGGTAACCGGGCCGGTAAAAATCAGCGACCGGGTATTTCGCACCTTTGACGCCAAATTGACCGAACGGGCCCGCTCTTTTTTCAGCGGCGATGAGATTCAGCCTATGGGTGTTACTGTTACTGTGCAGGCAGAGGCAGGAAAGCCTTTGGAAATTATCATGGAAGATGAAGTCGGCAACCAGGGCAGAGCCGCTACGGATTTTTTGGCCGAACCAGCTAGAAAGCATCCTTTGACTTCCGAAGGGATTGCCAAGCAGGTAGGACGTCTGGGCAACACACCCTTTGTCCTGAGGGAGCTTGCCTGCCACTTTCAAGGCGAACTGATGGTACCGGTGAGCGAAATCAATGAGGCTCGCCGCAAAGCGGTGGAAGCACTGGAAGAGGCCCGGCTGACTAAATTTCACCGGCCTGCCCTGCCGCCTCTGCCCCCATCGCAGTTTGAACCAGCCTTAAAGAAGACTGCTGCCTACCAAAAGAAACCTCTATTGATTGTAAATACGGATACCCCTGCCAAAGCAAAAACTGCCTGGGAAAACGGCGCGGACGTCGTTATGTTCGGCGGCGAATCCTTTACCCATACTGATTTCAGGCCGGAAGATTACCGAGAAGCCGTTTGCATGGCGCGAGCTTTTCAACGCCAGATTATTCTGAGTACGCCGCGTATCACGAAAGAGTGGCAGACCCATAAGGTGCGCCAGGACATCTCCCTGTTTCAGGAATTGCAGCCGGATGCGATAGCTGTCAGTAATCTGGGAACGCTGGAACTGGTCCGGAGATTATCGACTTGTCCCATTCATGGCGACTTTCCCTTAAACACCTATAATAGTTTTGCCATAGATTTTTATCAGAGTCATGGCATCAGCAGCCTGACTCTGTCACCGGAACTGAATTTCAGTCAGATAGAGAAAATCGTTGGCTGCGGATATCCCGTGGAATTAGAATGTCTGGTACATGGGTATGTGCCATTGATGGTTTCTGAACACTGCGTTATTGGCAGCCATCTGGGCAATTTGCAGGGTGAAAGGTGCGAACGCCCCTGTTGTCAAAAAGACTTTTGGCTGAAAGACCGGATGAACGAGCTGTTTCCCTTGGCAACCGACCAATTTTGCCGGATGCATGTCCTCAATGCCAAGGAACTGAGCATGTTGCCTCACGTCGGACAATTTGGTCGGTTAGGACTGGGGCGGATTCGCATTGAAGCCAAAAAAGGCAGTGTGGCTTTTGTCAGTAAAATAACTTCGCTATACCGCCAGCTGTTGGATCAGAGCAATACTGTTTCTCAGGAGGAAATTCAGACCGCAGAGCACGAAAATATAACCAGAGGACACTACTTCCGCGGAGTATTGTAGCTTAAGGGAACCGTTGAAAAAGACTCATCTGTGTTGTTGCTCCTACGGGTGCGCGCTCACCGTATCCTTCCGAACGTGCAGCTTTCGCGCGCGCGTCCTCGTCGTGTTATCAGAATTTGTGACTTTTCGGAGATAGGTAATAGCGGATGTTTTCTCATAGCCGAAAAGTCACCTGAATTCTTCAGTATGGCAACGCACGCCTTGCTCTTACCTAGCATCTGGACTTTTGAACGGTTCCGGATTTGAGGCCGAGATACGGATTGTAATGGGGGGATAATGTATTGGATTCATTAGTACTTTCCGTACTGGAATATCCAAAAGTTCTACAGTTATTGATTAGCCGGACTAGTTCGGCTTTGGGACGGGAATTAGCCGAGGCGCTCCTGCCCGCAACGGAGATGGAGGAAGTACAGTTCCGGCTGTCTGAGACACGGGAGGCCTTGGGTATTCTTTGTTCTGTTCCTAACGTACCTTTGGGCGGTATCAGAGATATCAGGGAAGGGATCAAACGGGCGGCAATTGGGGGCATTCTGGACACCGGTGAGCTTATGGCGGTAGGCGGTGTATTGTATGCGATCCGCCGCATGAAGAGCTTCTTTCAGGATATTCCCGATCTGGGGCCGATCCTCACTGACTACAGCGGGGGGATAACCCCAGTGCGAAATTTGGAACAGGCCATTGAAAACGCTATTAGTGAGCAGGGGCAGATCAGAGATGACGCCAGTCCGGAATTATCCCGGCTGCGGCGGGAAATTCGTACCACCCGGCAGCGAATCAGGGAGAAAGTGGATAGTATTCTGCACTCATCGGAATATCAGAAATATTTTCAGGATGTCCTGGTCACGGTTCGCGGTGACCGCTATTGCATTCCGGTTAAGCAAGAACACCGCCATCAGTTTCCCGGCATCATTCACGACCAATCGGCCAGCGGGGCTACGGTTTTTATTGAACCCATGGCGGTTGTTCAGCTTAACAATGATTTAAAACAGGCAATGGCGGCGGAGAAGAATGAAATTGAGCGGATATTAACGCTGCTGAGCCTTCAGGTTGCCAAATCAGCCTCTCTTCTGACTCAAAGCTGCGAAACTATGGCCCACATTGATTTCGCCTTTGCCAAAGCCCGACTGGCGCTAGACTTAAAAGCTCATGAGCCGCTGTTCAACCAAACCGGACAGGTAGAACTGCGGCAGGCCCGGCATCCGTTGATACCATCCGAAGATGTAGTGCCGATTGACGTTCGCATTGGCAATGATTTTCATATCTTGGTGATTACCGGTCCCAATACCGGCGGTAAAACCGTGGCTCTGAAAACGGTCGGAATTTTTGCATTAATGGCTCAGGCTGGTTTATTTATCCCGGCTGCCAACGAGTGCCAACTGACGGTGTTTCACAACATTTTTGCTGATATTGGTGATGAACAGAGCATCGAACAGAGCCTCAGCACCTTTTCGGCTCACATGACTAACCTGGTGCGTATTTTAAACCAGGTTACGGGCAAAGACTTGGTCTTGCTGGATGAAATCGGCATTGGCACCGATCCGGATGAAGGGGCGGCACTGGCTATGGCTATTTTAGAGTACCTGCATTCCATCGGCGCCAGAACTATTGCCACCACTCACTATAGCGAACTGAAAACCTTTGCCTATAGCCGCTCCGGCATAGAAAACGCCTGCGTTGAATTTGACCAACAGACGCTGCGGCCCACCTATCGCCTGTTGATTGGCGTACCCGGCAGCAGCAACGCTTTTCAAATCAGCAAACGTCTTGGACTTCCGGTCAAGATTATCGACAGAGCCCGGCAACTTTTGGACAAGGGACACGTGGAGATGGAATCTGTCCTGTCGTCCCTGGAAGAAGAAAAGACGAGCTACATTCGACGCAACGCCGCCATTGAACAGCAGGAGAGGCAGATCACCGAACTCAGAAAGAAGCTGGAATTGGAGCAGGAGACTCTGACGGAGAAAAAAGCCGAAACCATCAATAAGGCTAAAAACGAAGCCGCCGGGATTCTGCGACAGGCCCGTCGCGATGCGGAAGAGGTCATCAAGGAATTAAAAGAACAATTTCAGGTAAAAGACGGTCAGGAACGGCAGTATGCAATCCATGCCGCCCGCAAGCGGCTCCGGGACAACCTGTCCCAGGCCCACCACCTGGAAGACCAAAGAGAGAGTCTTCCGACTGTTTCAGCGGAAGATCTGCGGCCTGGGATGAAGGTATGGGTTGTTACCTTGCGGCAGAATGGGACGGTAATATCTGTCGATTCCGGTGAAGCAACCGTGCAATTAGGTATCATGAAGGTCAATGTGGCTTTGAAAGACTGCCGGCTGGCTGAAGGAGCGGATGAACCGAGAGAAAGGGCGCCTCAGTCGAAAAAAACAGTGGATACCTTAAAAACCCAAACCGTTTCTCGCCAGATTGATATCCGGGGAATTACGGTGGAAGAAGCGGAACTTCAGCTGGATAAATACCTGGATGATGCGGTGCTCTCCGGCCTTTCAGAGGCACTGGTCATTCATGGTAAAGGCACCGGAGCTCTGCGCAAAGGAGTGCGAAGCTATCTAAAACAGCATCGGCATGTGAGAAGTATAGAAATTGCCGGGTTCAATGAGGGCGGCGATGGCGCTACCCTGGTAAAACTGTAAGCCGCATAATAAAAACAGGCGTCATATTGGCGCCTGTTTTTATTACGCGGTTCTTTTAAAAACTGCTCTTCCAGTTGAGGTACCGTCCTCCCCCTCTTTTTTCGGAATCGACTGGGACTGCCTGTTCTAGGTCCGATTCAGTGGCAGCAAGGGGTGGATCTTGCTTCGTTGGTTCGTGTTTTACAGTTTCCTGCTTTTCACCGCTGGCGCCGGCAGTATTCAACAGGCTGAATACTGCCGCCAATGTGGCGGGATTTAATTTTGATTTTACCTGGGGACTATTCAGCAGGGGCAGGAGAGACATAAGCGCGTCGGGAGAAGGGCCGCCTCCCTCACCCTTGGTCAATTCGCCGATTAATTTTTGCAATCCGCCTCCGACCGCCTGCTGAACAGGCGCTGTGGCTTGTGCGCCGGTATTGCGCTGCAAAATGGATAATAAACAAAATAAAGCTAAAACATTAATCAGGACATCATAACCGGTCCCTTCTGCGATGGTTTTTTCAATGAGCCGATTGATGGAACTCCATAGAGACCGATCCGATATATCGTTGGTCATGGGGGTGCCCCTCCTCTTAAAACAGACCTGGTATTTTAGGCAAATTCATGGCACCAGCCAATTGGTCCATGGCTTTTTGTCTCATTTCGCGGGATTTGGTATAAGCGCTGTTCACTGTATTGACGATTAGATTTTGTAAAAGCAAACTGTTATCAGCTGACAGATATTTTGCATTGATTTCTATATCGATCACCTCTTGCTGGCCGTTCATAATAACCCGTACGGCATCGCCGCTTGAGACTTCGACTTGTTCATGTTTTAGCTGATCCTCCATATCGGCGACGTTCTGCTGTAATTTTTTGATCATTTCCATGGCATTACCGAATTGTTCTAACAATTTTATTCCCCTCCCTTATGCAAATTCGGGTGTTTTATCTGAATCCAATAGTCCCTTTCGAGGCTGGTACCTCATATATTAGTATAGACAGCCAAAACGTAAGGGGTGAATCAGAATGCGTTTGCGGAAAAATTTCCGGCGTCATAGATCCCATACTAACCGTACTCCTGAAACCCAGACCCAAGAAAAAAAGCAAAATATTAAAATTGTACCGGAACAGTCAAGAGTAGGGCAGTTAGTACGACAAGTGGTCGGGAATCCCAATTTCCAATACCAGCTTATGATGATGTTGCTGACCTTTGCACCGGAAAAGGTCAATATGGACAGACGAATTGACACTATGACCAGTACTGTCAATAATATACGAAATGTCAGTGAGCTGATTAATAATACCATGCAGTCTTTAAGAGCCGCTGCCGAGGCGCCTAAGCAAATCCGGCGCCTGTTGAAATAGGACTACAGAGTAACACTTTGCGAAAGAACCCCATATATTGAAGTAGAAAGGTGGTGGCACTCTATAGAGTTGCCGCAGCACACTACAACCGCCTTTAACAATATACTTGAAGGAGGTAGCAATTCATGTCCAGAGGAGGTTGCTTTGGTGGCTTTGGGGGCAGTAGTGTAATTTGGATTATCATCATTATCTTACTGTTATTCTTCTTTGACGACGATACCACTCTATAGCGGGGATTCATAAAGGAATAAGACGAAGGAGGTTTACTAAATGGGTAGAGGATTTTTTGGCTGTGGGGGAAACAATTCATCGGCGATTATTATCATTATCATCATTCTGCTGTTATTCTGCTTCACTGACGGCGACAGCACGATTTGTTAATTTGTTTCTTTACTTACGGGGAACACGTCTATAAACGTGTTCCTGCAATTTGTTCATAGAATGAACTAACCGGTTTGGAGGAATAGAGTCTGCATTTGGTATGTATTAATGTATATGCTGAAAAATAAAAAACACGCGTAATTACGCGTGTTTTTTATTTAAAAATTTTTAGGATACCGGTTTTCTGCTATCCGGTTTGGGTGGAGGCGGGGGAGGAATTAAATCTCTGTCAGTATTAGACGGTATAGCTATTGTAGCTGCGGCTTCCTCGCCAGGGGCTGTATTGTTATCCCGTTCCGGGTCTTCTGCTGCATTGGAGCTAAATGGAATAGATGATTTGGGCGGTTTCTTCTTATCCGTTTTTGCCTTATCATCTTTCAGCATAGCTGCAGTAGAAGGCTTAGTGGGCTGGGTGCCTTGAATGAATATTTCACTGCGGGAATCCCTGATTTTGGGATCAAGCACCAACAAACCATCCTTGGTGGAGATCATTGCAGTGACAATGCCGTCAGGGCGGGGAAAATCCTTAGGAGGTACTTCCGCCAGCGCCTGGGTCATAAACGATTTCCAAATTCTGGCAGGAATGGTTCCGCCGGTAATACCATCCAGCGCCTGAGCATTATCGTAGCCCATCCATACGGAGGCGGCCAAGTCAGGTGTAAAGCCGATAAACCAGGCATCATGATAATCGTTGGTGGTTCCGGTTTTACCGGCAGCCGGCCGGCCAATATTTGCTCCTGCTCCGGTTCCGTGATCAATGACGCCTTTCATCATATCCGTCAGAAGGTAGGCGCTTCGTTCATTGATGACTGCTCTTTCGCTCAATTTATGCTGTTCAAGGACTTTTCCGCTCCGGTCCACTACTTTTAGGATGGAAACCGGGTCTACTTTTATACCATGATTGGCCAATACACCATAAGCGCTGGCGATCTCCAGCGGGGTTACTCCGCGTGTCAGACCGCCTAAAGAAACAGCCAGCTGCCGGTCATTGACCTTTCCCTGCATGACTAAAGTGGATATGCCCATTTGCTTAGCATAGTATAAAGGCTTGTCGATTCCTATCTGATTAGCCAGTTGTACGGTAACACCATTGAGAGAAAGCTCCAGGGCGTTTCGCAGAGAGACAGGTCCGCGAAATCTACGGTCGTAGTTTACCGGTGAATACTTGCCGTAAGTCATGGGCTTATCGTCGATAATCGTTGCTGCAGTCATGCCGCTTTCAATAGCGGCTAAATATACGAAAGGTTTAAAAGCCGAGCCTGGCTGACGCTCGGCCAGAACTGCCCGGTTAAACTGGTCGTCGCCCCGGCCTCCAATCATAGCCTTTATGTAACCGGTGCGGGGCTCAAGGGCTACCAGAGCCCCCTGAGGTTGTTTAACCCCTTTGGAATCTTCCCCGGTAGTGGGGAGCTGCTGCATCGCCCTGGCTGCCATTTGCTGCATATCCAAATCCAGAGTGGTATAAATCCGTAACCCTTCTTTGTACACTGCATCAGCGCCATACTTATCAACTAATTGCTGCGTTACATAATCGATGAAGTAGGATATGGACCCCAGGCCCTGGTTAGAACGGAAGGCGAATTTCAATTCCGTTTTTGCGGCCTTCTGAGCAGTTTCCCCGTCAATGAATCCATAGCGCTCCATTTGTTCCAGGACGGTTATCTGACGCTCTTTGGCGATTTTTGGATTATTGAACGGCGAGTAGTAGTTGGGGCTTTTAGGAATGCCGGCCAGCATAGCTGACTCTGCCACACTAAGATTTTCAACATTTTTACCGAAGTAAACCTGAGCAGCGGCTTGCACACCGTAAGCGCCGGCACCAAAATAGATTTGATTCAGATACATCTCCATAATTTCACTTTTGGTGTAGTGACGTTCTATTTGCAGGGCCAAAATAGCTTCCTGCAGTTTTCGTTTTAAAGTCTGATCCTGTGTAAGCAAGGCGTTTTTGGCTAATTGCTGAGTGATGGTGCTGCCGCCTTCGGAAATGCCGCCTTCAGTTAAGTTAGACCAAACCGCCCGTATAATTCCTTTAGGATCGATGCCTACATGCTGATAAAACCGTACGTCCTCTGCAGCCAAAAAGGCATATTGCAGGTAATTGGGTATTTTGTTGATAGTTACAGGAAGCCGGTTTTCCACCGAATGAATGGTGGTCAGCAGGCGGTTATTCACATCGAAGATTTGGGAAGAGGCGGCAGGCCGCATTTCGCCCTGGAGACTGGGCATGGAATGAATACTGGCGGTAAGGAACCCTAATCCGGCGCCGGTGATCATGACAATAAATACGATGATGGTGATGGCCATAAACTGTGTAGTCTTTTTTTTGCCCGGTGAGCGGGACGGTGGGGTTTCACGCTGAGTCCTCATAGTGGCCTCCTTATTTAATCGAACATAATTATAGCACAATAAAGCATTGGGATACAGTATTACTTCTATTACTTCTTTATTACTTCTTTATTACTTTTCTACATATATACTGTCCAACCGCTGATTTAGAAGGATAGGAGACGGAATAATAGGGGGGGGATGGCGGCAGTCACATTGGACAGACAGTCCCCATATACTGATTACACAGTATTTTGGGGGAGAGGTCTATGCGGTTCAGAGTCAGAAAAAAGCGGCCTGTCAGCATATTGACAATAGTGCTGTTCTTCTTGCTGATTTTTCTCATGTATACTTTTTGGCGGGTGGAAACACATATGAAACCCACTCTGCTGGCGATGACTGAGGCAAAAGCTACGGTTCTGGCCACTCAGACGATTAATAGTGTCATTAATGAGAAGATCCGCACCACGATTGACCCTAATACTTTGGTCACTATAAAGCTGGATCATCGGGGACGGGTGGTTTTAATCCAGCCGAATGCCATGGAATTCAACAAACTGGCGGCTGAGACGACGATAAAAGTGCAAGAGAATCTGAAAGCCATCACTGAACAAAAAATTCAAATTCCTATTGGTCAGGTTTTGGGCAGTCAGCTTCTGGCCAGCTTAGGTCCCAGGGTTCCTGTGACTATTATTCCCATGGGGACGGTTCAGACTAAGGTTCTCGACAAATTTGAGCAAGCCGGTATCAATCAAACCCGACATATGGTCTACTTAGACGTCACCACTCAAATCAGAATTGTCGTTCCATTGGTCGGTAAAAGTATTTCCGTCAATACGAAAGTACCCATTGCCGAATATATCATTGTAGGAGAAGTACCCAATACCTATGTGCAAATACCCTACATGACTCCGCCTAATGATGTCAATGAATCTCGTTGAGCAGAAAAAAGCGACAGGATCTGAACGAATTTGATAATTTATTTATTCAACTATGTTGACACGGTAAACCGAGTGTGATATATTAATAAAGTCGCTGATGACAAACATACCAAAAAATGCATATTGACACAACTCAAAAAGTTGTGCTAACATATGTAACGTTGCTGATAGCGACAGAGCACCTTGAAAACTGAACAATGCAGGTAAGAATGAATTATGCCAGATGTGCGGGTCTGTTTTTCGGAACAGACAGTCAATAAATCATTTGATAGTTAAGAGCCATCAAGGCTCCATAAATATAACTTTTATGGAGAGGCTTTATATCAAACTCTCAAGGGAGTTTTTTATATGGCTTCGCTCTAAAAC
>NZ_AFGF01000220.1 GCF_000219125.1 Acetonema longum DSM 6540 | reverse complement strand
GGTATAAAAATGTTCTGAACTTGGAACGTGATCTTTCCGCGTTACTCACCTCCTTCTCGTAAGATCAAAATATTGCAGTGTATACTCCCCTTCAATGGCAAATGACAGGAACTGTTGCAGTCCTGCCATCTTTCTTAAATATATAGCCTAATGTTAGCTTCACAAACCCGATAAAGATCAATCAGTTGCTGACGCTGCCATAAAAATTTTATTAGAGATGCGAAATCAAACATCATGAAATAAAAATAGCAGCATCCGCGAAAGATACTGCTATTGAATATGGGAATTTCCTCTCAATTTATAAATATTCAATTAGTTATTAATCAATTGTAATGTAATAGAATCCCTTTCAGCACCAAATCCGCTTCGATAATTAGTTAACCCTTTACCCTTTTCCCATGTAAATGATTCATAATATCCAGTGGTTACTTTATTATTTAATGAATGATATTCCCGCCGATTCCCATTTACTTCTAGATAATGATGGGATCCAGCTTGATCTCTATTTAATGCATCTTTTATTTCTTTATCTTGGCAAACAATAACACTGCCTTCAGGTAATTCTTCACTTGTTTTTAGTTTACTAAAATTTTCTTTCGTTGGTCCTATCCGATATATTTTATCTTTTTGCACATAAAAATAACCTAAATTTAAGCGCTCATTGCGAACACCTTCAATGGAATCAATTTTCAACTCATATAACTTGCCATACCGGAGATCAGCCAGTTCCTTAATATTCAATTTTACATCTTTTTTAATAATATCATCAAATAAAAAGGTTCCTTTATACTGCAGCTTTGAATTTTTGTTAAAGAAAAATATATTACCTATAGTTCCCACATCAGTAGTATTTGTGATATTCGATGCATTTACAAGAGTTAAATCAGCTTTTGCCGATTGCTTTATTCTATTTATGTCACCGCCTTGATTTGGTATGTTGTTAGTTTTTGTACAGGCAGATGCCAATAGAAAACTCGCCGCTAAGATTATTGTTAGAATCCTCTTCATAAAAACATCACCTCAAAAGCTAAACACTAATTCCTTTTTGATACAGATACATAAATTAGGCATCCTGTATCAATTTAAACCTAATACAAGTGTATTGCTCTTAAACGCTGATGTCAAATAAAATCATTTCTTTAATGAATTTATAAGTAAATAGACACCTGGTTGAGCATCTACAAGAGTGGGATTATAATGACTATCCCAATCATATTTCCCCTTTTGATACACATTTGTTCCACTATAAACATAGGGGCTGACAGTATCTTTATGGTATTGATAGTACCCTAATCCATTGTATGATTCGGCAAATGCCATCATCGCCGCCATATCATCAGAGTTTGCACTTAAACCATATTTGTCCCTGATATACGATTTTTCTAATAATGCATCTACAGCAGCATCTGTAAAATTGTTAAAATTTTTTCCTTCAGGCACATGCGTTGTCGGTTTTCCAAGCGGGTCACCATTATGCAAATAAGTAGTAAAGTCACACCCCGATTCGCGATAATGAAGAGCCGCAATTAATTCTGGAGGTACGCCAGTTTTCTTAGATATTTCCTCATAGGTCGCTTTATTTTTTTTGTATATTTTTTGAAAATTATTAACATCCCAATTAAATTTTGTTGTATTTATAGAATTTATTCGGGCTATTAAATCTGTTTCATGTTTATATACTGCATTGTTATTGTATAATATTTGGTTAATCTCTTTACCCGTTCCCTGTGCCGAAGTCTGCGTACTAATAGCTTCAGACTGTATATCAGAGACAACTGTGGCCCCCAAGTAATACTCTAAGTCGTTAAACATAGCATTGAACGCGTCTGTTTGTGTTGCATGTACTTTTTCATACAGCCATAACATGTCCCCAAAATTACTCTGACTCCGAAAGAGTATTCTAATGGCCCCCTGCTTTTCTCCTAGGGTATCTGCGTTTTTCACACTATCTGCTCCCAAAATATTATCCCACATGGCTTTAATCTTTTTTAGAGTATCTTTCGTACTGACGGTAGGGGCCTTGGTTTGCTCAGAAGCAGGGATGGAGACCAGTGTGTTTATTGTGGCATCACCATTTTGCGTTGAGGATTCTGCCGGATTAGGCTGGGACTGGCTCGAAACCTGTGGAACTTGCGGAGTCTCTAAAGGAGGATTCATTTCAGCCACAGTGC
>NZ_AFGF01000219.1 GCF_000219125.1 Acetonema longum DSM 6540 | reverse complement strand
CGGCGTTACAGTAGCCCATTTTGTTTGTGGCTACGCCGAAAAGGGATTTGTTTTCTTCCTGATCTCGCGATGCTCTGCATCGCTCTAGTATCGACGTACCCTCCAAACGTACAGTCTCACGCCCGTCCTCGTCGCGCTGCAGCAGAATCCGTAACTTTTCGGGAAAGTGGCAGTAGTGGGTGCTTTCTCCCCAGCCGAAAAGTCTCTTGAATTCTTCGCTAGTACGGAAACGCAAGCGTCTCTCTGACCTAGCATCTGGACCTTTTTGAACGATTCCATATTCGAATCTGCAGATAAGTTCGACAGCAATATCTATCGTTGTAATTCAGTCCATACCGTCTTAACCAAGGCCTGCCGATCTAATTCCTCAACGATGTACATCTTGCCGCCGGCGGCGTCGGACAGTTTCTGTAAATAGTCGTAATGGGGCTTTAAGCCGATACAAGCAAAGCCGAATTTCTTTTTTTTAATATCCTGGGCTGCCATTAAAGCATCTGAAACCGGATCCCGGCTGCCTTCGGAAAAGGTGGGCATTCCGTCGGTAATCAGCAGAATAAGAGGGTTGTGAGGCTTTGATTCCGTCAAATAATTGTTGCAGGCGGTCAAACCTAATCCCAACGGGGTGGAACCAAAGGCTTTTACATTTTTTAACTTTTCTTCGACCTGCCGGTAGTCCCGGGTAAAGGGGACCTGCACGCTGGCGATATTTTCGTGAAACGTAACCACACAGATCCGGTCCGGTAGCGAAAGCAACAAGTGCCTGATTAGGAACTTGGCGGCCCTAATCCTGGATCCGGCCATGCTGGCGCTGGTATCGATCAAGATGCAGATTTCATTTTTTAAGCGGGGAACCCGCTTATGATAACGAAGATCACCCGCCATGATTTTCAGAGGGGCTGTTATTCGCTGGCCGGCTCGTTTAGCCACAGCCTGAATAGTTTCGGCAATCGCCAGGGAGGTTTTCGGATCCCGTTCGGCGGCTGCCAGCCATTGTCCTTGTATGCCGTGATGCTGCGCCGGACACGGCTTGTCTTTGCTTTTCCCCGAATTTTCCGTTTGCGGCTTCAGCAGCCGATAGAAACGCTTAATATAATTCTCTACATCTGGCAAAAATTTTTCCATATATTCTTTATAGTCTCTACCATACCGGCTGAGCGTGACTCGGTTTTTTTCGATGGTCACGATCCCCATGCCTGCGATCCAGTTCAGCACCTGCCGGCTGTGGCCTTTTGCTTCCAGATTTTTAGACAGTTTCTCCTGATCGGATTGGTGCTCCACTGTCTGTAAAAATTCTTTAATTTCCCGGGCTGAATCAAATTCCTCCATCAAATCGGCAGTGTCTTGCAGATATTGCTGTTTGCGGACGATGGGAGACTCATTCCTGTTTTTATCAATAAGATAGGAATCGGAACAATCAGAGTAAGCGGAAAGATCGGTTTGACCGTTACCAACACTCGAATCGTGAGTAATCTTTTCATTTGCCCGCAGCTCCAGCCCGGCCTCAAGGATCACCTCTTCCACCGCCTGTACGAGATAAAAGAGACTAGCCATATGCTCATCGGGAATCATAGCGGCGATATGAATGTGATTCTCGTGAGCCTTGCGTAAAGAAGCTTTTTTCCCATACTCCAAAGAACCGGTCACCCTACCCCCGCCCACGCCGGTCTGCACATCGATCCAATCCGGCATGACCATTGTCGCTCCCCTGGATATTAAAGCACCATTCTGGACAGATTGATGAAAATTATAGATATCGATGTTTCTCTTTATAGCCTTGGCAACCTGACGGTGATCAATCAAGCCGCATTGATGGAAGATATCCATGTGAAATATGGCATTACAGTCCTGACGCCGATAAAAAACCTGTCCGGCGTCCAGGGCTTGCATCACTTTGATTTCTTCCGGATGGGCCGGGTCCATGGTGTGAAGCTTATGGCTGACGACTGAGCTTTGCCCAATCCGAACCGCTTTCTCCTCTTTGAACCAAGCCTTCATTTGTTTTGCCGGCCAAGCTAGCTGCTCATAGAAAAGGAAATCCAGCACGGCCATCACCTCTGTATTTTGTTGTCGTCACTGCTGACATACTGTTCGGTTTTTAACTGGCAGAGGGGAACGGCTTTGTTTGGCGGAGCCGCTACAGTGTCCGGCACAGATGCCGCAGCGCATCCATTCCCGCCAGCAGAGCAGCTTTGCGATGACGAGTCCTTGGATGTTTGCCGATTGGGCCGGGACGAAGCGAGTTTGCGCTGCAGTTTCTCCACTAGCGAATGCCACCAATTTTGTTTCAATTGGGTGCTCACTTCCGTATTCATCCTCGTTCGCACCCCCGGCCTATTTTCCACTGTTTCTTTCACCTGAGGAGCGCTGTTATCAGTATTCTGGATAGATTTGATAATATTGGCAATCGTAGCGGCATCTGTTCTATGACCTAAAGCCAAGGGTACAATCCGAGTCATGTCTGCCACATCAATAGCCGATCTGCCCGCCAGCACTGCCGACAAAACCATACCTGCTTCCATGGCTTCGACCGAGCGCAGGCTCTCCAGTCCAAAGTCCACGTAGATCGAAGCCAGCAAATTGCGAAAATCCGAATCTACGGTAACCGACCGCATATTGCCAACATGGACGGGAATTGTTGGCACCAAACCTGCAGCCTTGGCCAAAATAGCGAAAATTGCCTGGCTATCAGCCGGCCGGCCCATGTTGACTGCGAAATCGAACCGGTCAGCCAGTTGCCGCCTTATCTGAGTTAAACTGCCCGGCTCCTCATCAGGATTGGATGCTGCCCATATAGTAACGGATACCGGCATGGCGGCAGTATGCAGCCCTGTCTCTTCCACTTGAATCCTGCCCGGTTTCGTACCCATCACATCCAGGAGGATATCGGCGATTTCCGGTGAAACATCCGCCAGGCGATTGATTTCATCAATGAAAACGATACCGCGGTGCGCGCGGGGAATGGTGCCCGGCAGCAAAGCAGCTTCTGACCGGGTGGAATCAGTCAGTTTTTGCAAGTCAATACTGCCGACGACCGTTCCCATTTTCGCACTGTGGGATATTTCCAGAAAAGGGCGCGGAATCACCTCCGTCCCAATTTCTTTTATTTCTTCGGAGGACATCGCACGATGAATGGGGCAATGGGGCGACAGAGGGTCACAGTTATAGGGGCAGCTTTTGATCCGGGTTATGGGAGGCAGAATGGAGCCGGCCGCCCGTAAAATCGTAGTTTTACCGGTGCCGCGCAATCCTTCCACATGAATATGAAAAGGGTAATCGCTCACTAACGCCGCAATGGACATTTCTACCGCACGAAACAAGTCTTCATTGCCTTCGTGGCGGATTAACTGGTCATATGCTTTCATCATAGCCCTCCCGCTTTTATTGTTTATCTTATCCATTTCAAGGAAGGAACATGCGGTAAGGGAAATGAAAAGATACAGCCCGGGTTACCCCGGGCCGCTGGTCTTAACTTCATCTTTATTTAGAACCTTTCATTCTGGCTTCCAGTCTGCGTTTATCGGAATATCCTTTAAAAGTAATCCAGAGCGGGCTGGCGACAAATATCGTAGAGTAGGAACCGCTTAGCAGCCCCATCAACAGGGCAAAAGAAAATAATTTCGTCGTTTCGCCGCCGAATACGAACAGTGCTACAACTGTAACCAGCAATGTCACCACCGTGTAAATTGATCGGGTCATGGTCTGCCAGATACTGCGGTCCACCATGTCGTCCAAGGATTCGGTCTTGCGGTGAGTTTTTAGATTCTCCCTGATCCGGTCAAAGATAACAATGGTATCGTTAACGGAATAACCGATGATCGTCAGTAAAGCGGCCACAAAGGTGGCATCCACCTCCAGCTGCAGGATGGAGAAAATACCCAAAATAAACAAAATATCATGAAACAGGGCGGCTATGCCGGAAATCGCAAACCAAAATTCGAAGCGATAAGTAACATATGCCACAATCATCGCCATAGCAGCCAACAAGGCCCAGATTGATTGCCGGGTCAATTCTTCCCCAATCGTGGCGCCTACTTTTTCAATTCTAAGGGGTTCGAACGCGCCCAGTTTTGCCCCCAGACCGGCAAGAGCAGCCCGTTGCTCATCTTCCGACAGGACCGGCGTGCGGATAATCACGTTGACGGCCGCTTCGGCCTGAACAGCAGAGCCGGAGGCTAGCTGGATGACGCTGTTTTCCAGATTCGATTCTTTTAAAGCCTCCCGCACCTCACTCACCGTAACCGGCCGGGCAAATTTCAAGTCCAGTAAGGTACCGCCGGTAAAATCAATGCCAAAATTAAATCCCTGAACGGCAATAGATATCAATCCGGCAAGAAGAACGATCGCCGAGAGGGAGAACCACCATTTACGCCTGCTGACAATCTTGAATTTGATCATGTTCTTATTCCCTCCTAGGCTCCAAAAATTTTGGCGTTTTTAAACACATTGCTCGCCATAATCATTTTCAGCATAAATTTGGTCACCGTAACCGCCGTAAACATGCTCAGAATATTTCCTATTCCCAGCGTAATAGCGAAACCCTTTAAAGCGCCGGTACCCGTGAAAAACAGTACAACAGCGGCAAAAATGGTGGTCAGATTGGAGTCCCAGATGGTAGCGAAAGCCCGGTCAAACCCTGCCTCCATAGCGGAACGAAGGGTTTTTCCGGCCCGGATTTCCTCTTTAAACCGTTCGAAAATCAGCACATTGGCATCCACGGCCATGCCTATGGACAGAATAATACCGGCAATGCCGGGAAGGGTCAGGGTAGCATTCAGCATCTTTAAGGCTACCAGCTCTAACAAGATATACAGCAATAACGCCACACTGGCGATAAAGCCTGACAAGCGGTAAAACAGCAGCATAAAGAGAAAGACAGCTGCCACCCCAATGGAAAAAGCGATTTGGCTTTTGTCTTTGGAGTCTTGTCCCAAAGTGGGCCCTACAGTTCTCATCTCAATGATATCCACTTTAACCGGCAGAGAACCGGAACGCAGCAAAATAGCCAAATGCTCGGCCTCTTCAATCGTCCGGTTGCCGGTAATCACCGCGTTGCCTCCGGTAATGACGCCGTTGACCACGGGATTGGTCAGTAGTTGATTATCCAGCAAAATAGCGATGGTTTTCCCTACATTTTTCGCAGTCAGATCGGCAAACTTTTCGCCGCCTTCTTTGGTGAATTCCAGCGCCACCAAATTCTGCCGCGACTGGTCAATCTCGGCCTGAGCGTCTTTTAGATCTTTTCCTGTCAATACCGTAGCGCCGCTTTCATCTTTAAATTCAAGCATGGCAGTTCTGCCAATCAGTTCTATGGCTTTTTCCGGATCCTTAACCCCAGGCAACTCAACAATAATCCGGCGTTCGCCCTGGCGCTGAATAACTGGTTCAGTCAGACCCAGTTCATCAACCCGGCGCTGAATAATTTGCTGAACGCGTTTCACGGCGTCTTCATCCACTTTTGCGTCCGGCGTGTCAACGGCTTGGAGCACCACATGGGTCCCGCCCTGTAAATCAAGTCCTTGCTTAATCGACCATGTCAGGGGTGAGATAGAATACCCAAAACTCCCAATGATGGCCACGACGACTATTAGAAATTTGGCAAAACTTCCCCGTCCCAAAAACGTTCTCCTCCATTCGTGTCACTTTTAGACAAATTTAATTATGCCGCAAAGGCGCAGGGATGTCAATGAAGCAGCTTCGCAGCAGGGGTTTGCAAAGGATTTTTTCTTTACAACAGGTGGGTTCCGTTAATGACCAGACTGAAATGGCAGGACAGATATTCGGCGGCCCGCCGGCACATCACCATACGGGCCAGGAATATCTCGAAATATTCCATAACCGGGCAAATTTGAGTATCAATTGTAAGGGACAAGCGAATATCGCGTTCGACTGCATCGATAGACAGTTCACTGCATTCCGCCGCGAAATTAACCCGGTCATGAATTTCAAAAGTAGCATAGTCGGTGTTGGTGACCCGGCTCCGGTGGACATCGGACTTATCGGCCAGAATAAGAGCCGCAGCAATGGGGTTCACAGCATGCCCCCGTTCCTCTTCATGATTGCCGATGGCTGATATAATGGGGGCAATTTCTTCCGGACTCATCCCCATGCGGGACAGGATCTGATACGCCATCACCGCCCCGGTGCCGCCATGATTATAACGATTAATCATATTGGCAATATCGTGAATATAGCCGGCAATAGCGGCTAATTCACAATCCCGGACGGGATACTGCAATTGTTCCAATACTTTGGACGCCAGCCGGGATACCAGTGTGGCATGGCGCTTGCCATGCTCGGTAAATCCAAGAACACCTAGATACTCCGTGCTGCGTGTCAAATATACTGAAACCTCATGGTCCTGCTGTAAATCATGGACAGTAATCGGCACAGCCTTTCCCCCTGACATAGTCTAATACTTGTTGCACCACAGCCTCCCGGCTTAAAGGATTGGTATTAACCACTAAATCCGCATGACTCCGCGCGTCTCTCAGACGTTCGCGCTGAATTTTCAGCCGTTCTTCCCCCCAGGGGACGTTGCGGCGTTTGCGGATGATTTCCAGGGAAGCCTCCAACAAGATTAGTATGTCAGGTTCTTTTTTCTTCCATAACGCTTTTATGCAAGAATGCTCCTGAGGAACGTTATACGCATCCAGTCCTAATGCTCTTAATGAGTTGACCAGAGTAGTTTTGCCGGAAGCGCACACGCCAACGACGACCAATCTCATATATTACTACCACCTTTTTAACTGGGTCCGGGGAATGAAACGCTGATCTTTTCAATTTTATGATCCGTTTCGGTTTCCGTTACTCCCATCACAATCACAGTCATATCATCCCCCGGACGATAATCGTCTAATTCCAGTGCATATTCTAAGATAAACTCGGCAATAAAGGTCGCATCTCCCGGTGAATGTTTTTCAATGATTTTAATAATGTGTTCCCGGTCCATCACCTTTCCCCGTTTGCGCCCTGCTGCCTGAACGCCGTCCGAATAGGATACCAGGATGGTCCCCGGTTCCAGGATGGTTTGCTCTAAGAGGGGCTTCATCTGTTTATGCACGCCAATGGGGGCGACTTCCTGTTCATAAACATCGATGCCGAATTGCCCCCTTACAATGACCGGACAATTTGAATTCCGGCAAAACAGAAGAATCTGCGCATCATAGTCCGCGCTGAGGATCGTGAGTGTGGAAGAAACTTTTCCGTCTTTCATCGCATACAAATAATCGTGCACTGCCCTGGCCACAGCGCCATCACGGGCGCCTTCGGCAATCAGCTGCGCCGCCTTGTTTACAACCAGACTGCTGGTCATCTTCGCCGCTTTGCCGCTGCCCTGCCCATCCGCCAGCATGATCGAAATCCCGCCGCGGGGACGCTCCACCGTTTCTACGCTGTCGCCGCAATCGGATACCGCATATTTATTTGTCTTAGCAATACCGACTTTTATCTCCATACGATATGATCTTCCTTTATCCCTTTTATCACTATATCACTCTATATCAGCAATACAATACATGCAGACAGTCATATTATGAGAAAGGCAAAATGCAGCACCGAGCCGCATTTTGCCTTTCTACAGCAATGACAATGGTATTCCTAATCAGCATATGACGCTCCAGGAAGATTTTCTGCAAACTGAACCGTCATTTCCATTCTACACTATCGTTTCTCTTGCCTAAGCATTTTGCTGCCCGCCAATGGCGCTGCGCGACACATCAATCTCTACTTTTTCCGCCACTTTTAATGTAATCACCTTATCGGTCATCGCGATAATCGTGCCGTGTATCCCGCCGATCGTAACAACGCGGTCACCTTTTTTCAGGCTGTTTAACATGTTAGCCCGTTTTGTCTGTTCTTTCTTTTGCGGCCGATATAATAAAAAATAGAATATCAAGGCCATCAGCGCGATAGGCCAAATCGTTTGTATCATTTGGGTAACTTCGAGCGGTAAACCTGCCAAGTCCATCACCTCCTGCAATTTATTCCAAGATATATGTTGACCTTACATAGTATTCATATATTCCACGCAAATAAGTCAACTCCTGCAACTTTTAGCGGGCAAGCTCATAACCTGCACGAAAATTGTCCCGGAACGCAACAAACCGGTCTTCCAGGATGGCCTGCCTCATATCCCGCATAAACTGAAGCAAAAAATACAGATTGTGAATGGTCGTCAACCTTAGGCCCAGTATTTCCTCGGCCTTAAATAGATGACGGATATAGGCCCTGGTAAAATTCCGGCAGGTGTAACAGCCGCAATGCTCATCAATCGGCCGGAAATCCCGGGCAAATTCGGCATTTTTGACCACCAGTCTGCCGGTATGGGTCATTACAGTGCCGTTGCGGGCAACACGGGTGGGAAAAACGCAGTCAAACATATCAATACCGTACAGAACACCTTCGACCAAGCAGTCTGGTGTTCCCACCCCCATCAGATAGCGGGGTTTGCCGGAGGGCAGCTGGGGCACCGTATGTTCCAGCATTTCATACATCAGGGGCTTGGATTCGCCTACACTCAACCCCCCCACGGCATAACCGGGAAAATCCAGGGAAACCAGTTCCCGGACACTTTGACTGCGCAGGTCTTTATACATGCCTCCCTGTACGATGCCAAACAAGCCCTGTCTGTTTCCCCCGCAGAAGGCCTCCCGGCAGCGTTCGGCCCAGCGGGTGGTTCGCTCGGTAGACTGTTTGGCATAATCGTATTCCGCCGGATAAGGCACACATTCGTCAAAGGCCATGACAATATCCGACCCTAAGGCCATCTGCACTTCCATTGATTTTTCCGGCGAGAGAAACTGTTTGGAGCCATCGAGATGGGAGCGGAATGCAACCCCCTCTTCGGTGATTTTACGCAAATCCCCCAGGCTAAAAACCTGAAAACCGCCGCTGTCGGTCAAAATACCCCTGTCCCAATTTATAAAGCTATGCAGGCCGCCGGCTTCCGCTACCAGGTCATGACCTGGCCGCAGGAATAAATGATAGGTATTGCCGAGAATAATCCCGGCCCCCATTTCCTTTAGCTCATGGGGCGACATGGCCTTTACTGTGCCCTGAGTTCCCACCGGCATAAAAATCGGGGTGTCAAAGGTGCCGTGAGGTGTATGAAGTCTTCCCGCTCTGGCTCCGGTATGGGAACACTGCTTAATCAGTTCGTATTGAATGGCTGCCAAAAAAACTGCCTCCCAGAGAGACGCAAAGCATCTCGGATTAGTAAAATGTAGTACATCCTGACCAACGCGCTTGGTCTGATAGCTGGCATAGGATATGCAAATTATATCAAACCATAGATAAAACATCAATGCGCTCAGACCGGATA
>NZ_AFGF01000218.1 GCF_000219125.1 Acetonema longum DSM 6540 | reverse complement strand
ATGTTCTTCTGAGTTGCCGCTGCTTTTGTTACCTTCCAGGTAATAGCCCATACCGAGTTCTTTACCCAAACTGAAGCTAGCGCCAAAGCCATAGGAGCTACCGCTAGATTTCATGACTGAGTCGGTAGTGTTGGCCTGAGCTTTGAGGTTGACGTCTCTGGCAGCGGAAAGATAGACGTTGTTGCCGTTGATCGAAGACCCAAGGATATTCAGATCGCCATCGGCGGATTTTCCGGCTAAATCGGTTTGACCGCTGCCGGTGGCGATGAGGTTGATATCCCCGGAGGAGGTCAGGCTGCTGCCGCGGACGGTAGCGGCGCTGATGGTGGCTTCGGTTTTTTGTTTGCTGCTGCTAAAGCCAGCTGTGACGTTGAAGCTTTTGCCGATATCGCTCTCTTTTGCGTTTTGACGGGCTTCTTGGATTCCTCCGTAGGCCTTTTCTCCTGAACGGTAGGCTTTGAGACCATAAAGAGTCTTTAACCGGTCATCCTGGATGTCTTCCATCCGGTTAACGGTGTCATAGGTGTCCTGGACGGCTTCGAAGGTGTTGTTGGTGAGTGATACAGTGAAGCCGTTTTGTTTGAATTCCGTGGTGGAGTGGGAATCAAAGGTGTTGAAGGCGCCCTGAATGGTGATATTTTGGGCAAGAAGGTCAATGCCGGCGCCTCCCAGAATGTCGGAGCCGCTGATGGTGGCATTTTGGCCGGCCAGGACGT
>NZ_AFGF01000217.1 GCF_000219125.1 Acetonema longum DSM 6540 | reverse complement strand
GGAGCACCCCATACCGCCGTGGTTGAGGTTTGTCAACCGTATTTTTTCTTTTTTTGTTTTGATTTGTTCCGCTGAAAGAATGCTGCAACAACGTATCGAGACCAGCACCTTTCCACTGCTGAATAAGTTTCCTTTATTGTGCATTGGGGAAAATATACTTTAACTACAAAAGAACAAGCTGCAAATGAAGCCTTCTTCGCCATTTTGTTGTATGGCGTGAAACTCATTTGCAGCTTGTTTATTATTTTGATACTCTGCTTTTAATCTGGATTCTCGTTTACTCATAGCGATGATTGCTAAAATGTTCAACAAAATCAATGCTTGGCGATATTTTCATGTAAGAAATACATCATTATGTTTTGGCTTCACATAATGATGGCGATTTTCAACAATGACACTGGTTTGAGAACATCTCGTTATATATTTCCGGGAATCCAGGACAACACATGCAAAAAGGATATATACCCATTGCATTGGTCACATGTCGGATAACTCGCGCTGGCCATAAGCGAGCATTGCCCACATAATGAAAAATCCGCTGGAGCACAGATAAGGAAGGGTCGGATGGGCCTTCCACCATATACTATCCATATCGGATACGAATCAATCCCAGACAACCAGCATAGTGCTCGCTCTCTTTTGTTGTTTTGTAGTGGAAGATAATATTTCTTCTATCTTAACAAAAAAGAGAGTTTTTTTGTTCCATAACGATCCGTCTTTCCACCGCCTATCAGGGAGGTTCATTTGCGCAATAAAAGCTAGCAACTCGGCATGAACCGGCCCCAGCCAAGATAGACACCAAAGAGAAAAGCCAGTCATTTACCCATTTGCGGTTCGGACGTTCCGCCTGGAAGTTGCGATTCAGCAGATTGGCACAGCAGTGCAATGCCTGTCCGCATGGGTGGTACTTTCTTCTGTGAATCTCACTGAGGAGACCATATTATATTTACGCATGACCCGCAAAACTGTTTTTGAATTGCATCGCACCTGTTTTTTTTACGGGCCAGCCATAAGTGAATATAGCGATACCCATGGATATTTCCTCTGTCAGATTGGCATTCCCGGATGAGCTTTGCCAACAGCAGGTCTTTTCCCGGATCAGCTTGGATTTCACTTCCTTCCAACGGCTGAGAGAAAACTTCGTAGCAACTCGTTTTCCATTTGTAGGCGTTTGATGATCTGCTCCTGCGTTTTCGGTTTTGCTTTGCGCCGGTCCCTTAGGTAGCGGCATCGCGTGGCGAAGCTCCACTTCCTTACGTAGACCGCACCAACTCTGGATGGCATACCGGCTGATCCCATATTGCCTGCTCAATTCCCATACGCTCATTCCAGTGCGTATGCCTGGACAACAATCTCTTTGATCTCCTGCCCATATCGCGGCATTCCTTCTTTTCCTGACATGACAAAACCTCCAGTCGTAATTCTATCCCACGACTGGAGGCTTTTCTTTCAATATCCGTTTTTACTGGGGCCGGTCAGCAATTGCTAGCTTTTATAAATTAAGAAGATTCATTTTCTTGGCTATATCTATCATTTCCGTTAAAATCTTGTTTTCCCTCGAATCACAAACAAATTGGACATGTACCGTGTTAGTAGCTTCATCAATTCGATAGAGCATTACGGCATGATACTTCGGGTTGAACGTGAATAAGTGGTAATCAAGGTCTGCCAGTTGCGGATGAGTATCCCAGGGAACGCGGTATAAATAAGCTCTGTCTTCTAAAGTGAGAGCCTTGTCCCAAAAAGAATCATGAATGCTTTTAGCGATGAGAGGATTTTCTTTTTCAAGCAGCCACCAATCTGTCAAACGTTCTAAATCCGCTGCTGCACGGGGGGTGACATTAACCGTGTATTTTTTGCGCTGCATTGAAGGCATCTAACTTCTCCTGAAACTTTTTATCCGATTTTTCTCTGGCTGATTCCAGCGGTTGAGATTTGCCCTGACGGATTTGCGCTTCAGAAACCAAAAGACTCTCATACATGGACAACTTGGCAAACAGACTTTTAAACGTATCGCTTCCCATAATAACCATATGCTCTTTGGAGTTTTTAGCCAATTGAACAATTTGGCCTTCTTCGATAGCGAGCCGTTCGATTTCAGCCATATTCCTTGATAAATCGGATATAGGGCGAATAGACAACATCGAGAATTCACCTACTTTTTTTGAGTTGTTATTCTTAATATATCCTGGAATCAGCAATTAATCAAGAATTTTTTACGAAAATATTCGGAAAACCTATTGCGATTTATTAGTTATATTGAATTCATGGGTAAAAGGTGCAATCTGTAAAAGTCCTGTAGTGTAGATAGACAAAACGCTTATCAGCAGAACAAATCAAAACAAAAAAAGAAAAAATACGGTTGACAAACCTCAACCACGGCGGTAATTTTTCAAGC
>NZ_AFGF01000216.1 GCF_000219125.1 Acetonema longum DSM 6540 | reverse complement strand
TACGATTAAAGCCAATCAGAACCTTACCATAGACACCGGTTCCATCACCAACCAAACTGGTCTCATTACCGGCGGCGAAGTCACCCTCACCGCTGACGACACTCTCGCCAACATCAGCGGCCTCATCAGCGGCGACAACGTCACCCTCACCGCCGGCGCCATCCTCAATCAAACCGCCGCCGAAAAAGACACCTACCGGGAACTGGAACAAACCCATCTCCTCGACACCGCCGGCATCATCGCCACAGGAACCCTCAGCCTCACCGCCACCACTGGCTCCATCCTCAACCAGGGAGCCCTCTTAGGAGCCGGCAAAGACCTCAG
>NZ_AFGF01000215.1 GCF_000219125.1 Acetonema longum DSM 6540 | reverse complement strand
TGTAATAGATAGTACCGCTACGCCTGACAAGAACAGACTCTCTACTGGCACACTCACCTTCTCCGATATCGAGAACAAGGCCGAGTACAAGGCGGAAAGCCACGGTGTCGGCTATGCCGTCGGTAAGGATGTAGAGAACAACGCCAAAGGATTTACCCCGGATATGGGCGTTCCGGTATCGGATGATAAAACCAGCACTACCCATGCCGCGATTGCCCAGGGAACGATTGAAATCAAAGATCAGGCCAATCAGAAAGCGGATATTACGAAACTGAGCAGGGATACCCAGAATGCCGTCAACAAGCTGGACCAGATTTTTGATAAGAAGTCGGTTCAGGAAAAACAGGAACTCTCCAAGATGCTGGGACAAGAAGCCTTTAAGGCAGTCGGCGATCTGGCGGCAGCGCAGTACAAGAAAGCGGCAGAAGATGAGGCCAATACCACAGACCCTGATGTCAAAGCCGAAGCAAAAGCGAGAATGCGGGCCTGGGATGAAGGCGGCATCTATAAAGTCGCGCTGCACTCAGCCGTCGGCGCTGTCATGGCTGACCTGGGAGGCGGCAACGCTCTTTCCGGTGGCGTCGGCGCCGGTGTCAACGAAATAGTACAGGGAGAACTGGCCAAACGCTTTAAAGACAATCCCGACCTGCACCAGTGGGCCAGCCTGGCTATTGGTTCTGCGGCCGCAAAAATTGCGGGCGGCGATGCACAGACAGGTGGAGCCACGGCGGCTAGTGGGACGAAAAATAACTGGTTGAATCATGAACAGCAAGATGCGTTTGTCAAAGCATTGAAAAATGCAGAGAGTGACAGTGATAAACAACAAATAATAGCCTACTTCACAGCATTAAGCCAATATAACATTGAGAAATATGGTGTAAAAGAGGAAGTAATAGAATGGGAATTAAAAGACCAGCTAAAAGGAATTTTGATCAATGAGTCAAAAGGGTTAAATTACAACCTAAGCTTAATTTCAAGTTACTATTTCCAGGATAAACTGGTTAAGGACTATAAAGAAGGATTAGAAACCCCTGACTGGGCGAAGTGGCTAAACACAACTGCTAAGGATGGTCAGGATTTACTAGACGCTCTTACAATGACGCCAACTCCAATCGGATTAGGTGTCAGGGGGTTTAAAGCGGCACAGATAGCAGATAAAGCAGTAGATGCGGCAAAGGTGGC
>NZ_AFGF01000214.1 GCF_000219125.1 Acetonema longum DSM 6540 | reverse complement strand
ATTATTTATATTAGGAGAATGTAATATGAGCAATATTTATGACAACCAAGACTTTTTTAACGGCTATCATTCATTACGGAGCAGTAATGATAACTACAACGATTTATTGGAACAGCCTGCAATGGCGGATATGTTGCCAGATTTGACAGGTAAAAAAGTTTTAGATTTAGGTTGCGGTTATGGTCATAATTGTCTTGATTTTATACGAGATGGTGCTGACCGAGTTGTTGGGCTGGATATATCAGAAAAAATGCTTGAAGTCGCAAGGAATGAATCCAACGATGTAAAGATTGAATATATCAATATGAGCATGACTGAAATATCATCTATCACTGAAAGATTTGATTTTGTTTACAGTTCCCTTGCGTTTCATTATATAGAGGATTTTTCAAAGCTTATAAAAGATATTTATAGCTTGTTAAATCCAGGCGGTTATTTGCTGTATTCACAGGAGCACCCTATTATCACAGCTACGATTGATGAGAAAGGACATTTCAATCAAGATGAAAACGGAAACTGCGTATCATATACTTTCTCAAATTACAATCAAGCCGGGAGACGTGAAGTCCATTGGTATGTTGACGGAGTTATAAAATATCATCGTCCTATGGGAGAATTGTTGACCACCATTGCAAAAGCGGGTTTTATACTGAAAGAGGTTTGTGAACCGACGCCAAAAGATTGGGCGATTCACAAATTGCCAAGTATAACAAAAGAATTTTTGAAACCTTGCTTTTTGATTGTGAAAGCAAAAAGGCAATAGAAGATTATAAGCATAATGGGAAACTGACAAATTACAATTTGTCAGCAAGAGGATTGAAATTGTCTGAACGAAAAAGGCAAAAAACTATATCTGAAAACCTGGAGCAAGTGCTTATGAAGAAAAACCAACAGAATAAGTGGAAGCGGGATTTCCTTACTATTGCCAGTGGTCAGACGGTATCGCTCATAGGCAGCGCCGCCGTGCAGTTTTCCTTAATCTGGTGGCTGGCCAGTGAAACAGCGTCGCCTATCATGATGTCAATCGCGGGCGTATTCGCCTTTTTACCTCAGTTGATTCTTGGCCCCTTTGCAGGCGTGTGGGTCGACCGCCTCAACCGAAAAATCGTTATTATAGCGGCAGACCTTTTCATTGGACTGGTGACCCTTGTTTTCGCCTTCTTCTTCCTGTTTGGCAAGCCCCCCTATTGGTCGGTTTGCGTGGTGCTGGGCATCAGGGCGGGTGGCACTGTGTTTCACAGCCCGGCCATTCAAGCCGCAGTACCCATGCTGGTGCCGCAGCAGGAATTGGTGCGCGCCAACGGATGGAGCCAGTCATGCAGTCGGGAGCCTTTCTACTGGGGCTCGTATTGGGTGCGGCCATGTATAGTGCCTTACCCCTATGGTTCATATTGCTGTCAGATTTGGTGGGTGCGCTTGTCGCCTGCGCCACGGTGGCACTTGTTAAAATACCCGATCCGGAGCGGCAGATAAAACAAAGGCCACGATTTTTCGATGAAATGAAAGAAGGAGCGGTGGCTATCTACCAGGACAGAAAGCTGTTTATCGTGACGGCGGCTACGCTTCTCGGCATGCTGTTTTACGCGCCTCTGTCCACTTATTATCCACTCATGACCAGCGACTATTTTCGGGCTGATGCTTGGCATGCCAGCATGGTCAACTTTGGATATGCGATGGGCATGTGAACATCCTCATTGTTCTGCGGTCTGCTGCCTGCCGAGATGGTCTGGTTCTGGGTGTTCGTGGCGTTGTGCGCGCTGCTCGGAGCCAGCAGCAACCTGTATAATATCCCCTATATCGCCTATCTGCAGGAAACCATAGCTCCGGATCGGATGGGACGTGCTTTTTCTTTGATTGGAAGCCTCAGTTCAGCGACTATGCCTTTGGGATTGCTCATAGCAGGCCCGATTGCCGAGAGCAGGGGAGTATCATTGTGGTTTTTTATTTCCGGGACCTACTCCTGCTGCTTACACTGGTCAGCGCCCTGCTCGTCCTTCCGCAAAAGGTAGTAGCAGCGCACCTGGTCCGCTCGGTTTCCTGTCTTAACCAGGTGCTGTTCGCACTCAACGGTGAGTACTGCATCAATGAGAAAAAAGCTGTCCGCATGATTGACGGATTTCAGATCAAACCGCCTGAGTATGGGCGGAGGATAGAAAATTTATTCTCGTTAGCCGGATATGAAGAAGAACAGGCATGTACATGCATGAAAAATCTAATCGATGATGTAGAAAAACTCGTTCGAGAGGTTTAATAAAAGTTCTACTGAAAACACATCCCTTGAAGCCAGGCGGGACTGGTTTCAAGGGATGTGGTATTTCATTAGCTTATTAGCTGGGATTGAGATAATCGGGTTAACTTGCGCTAGTCGGTTAATGTATATAAAAAATCCTTTTGATGGATAATATAGGATAATTGGATGGCGCCGACCTGGCGAACCTAAGCTTATACTAATAATTCTTGGCAATATATTCACATTACCCCTCGTGACGGCGGGGCGTCTGGCAGTATTCCCGTCGAATATGAAAGTGTGTAGAATGATTGAAAAAAAACAACACGAATCAATTAGAAACCAACGCCGCCCAAAGGGAATCGTGAATCCGATTTCTGTGAATTTCATCCACCTTAGAACGCCATGGGTAATAACCTGGTGGTCAGCTTCTTACCTTGGCTATGCTTACATGAGCCTGGGAAGTTATGTAAAAGGCTTTATTTTAATATTCCTGGAGGTTTTGATAAATGTCAATGCCAAATTGAACCTGGGGATATTGTATAGCTTCACAGGGCGCTTTGAAATGGCCAAACAGGTGGTAGATACCAATTGGTTGCTCTTTTATGTACCGATATATATCTTTTGCATTTGGGGCGGATACGGGCTTGCTGTAGACCTAAACAAATATTCCATTCTGGCTGATAGGGAAAATTCCAGCATGATACCCTTTAACATCAGCAATTGGGAAGTCGCCTTTTTAGATAAACGAAAGCCTTGGATGGCGATAGCGTTATCCCTTTTACTCCCTGGCCTGGGTCATTTATACACCCATAGGGTTCCTACCAGCTTCTATACGCTGGCGTGGTGGAGTCTAATCGCGTACAAGGGAAATCTTTTACCATGTATGCACCTCACTGCAATGGGCGACTTTGCTGGCGCTACCAAAATAGCTGATCCTTTATGGCTGCTCTTTCTGCCTTCCATTTATATATTCTCAATTTATGATGCCTATGTAAACACAGTAGAGTATAATAGATTGTTCGAGCACGAACAGAAGCGATTCTTAATTGACAACTATCAAAGTGCAGATTTTCCAGTACCAGAATAAATATAAGGTGGGTTCTAATTGTACGTTTACGCATCCTTTGACTATTCGGCCTTTCTTGAATTGGCCATAACCGATCTGGAGAAGCGCGGGATCGCCAGAGAGCATATCTTGGCAGTTCCTTTGGACAAAAGAGTTGAGGAAAGAATGGTCCTGGATAGCATTCATCGGGCAGATGGGATTAGCATATTTGACGGGGCCATGGTTCTGGGAGCAATATTTATGGAGTTAGGCGTTATATATGGCTTTGTCTTAGCTTGGGGGCCGATTATCTGGGGGTTGATAGGACTGCTGAGCGGAGCAATTATCGGCTTCCTGCTTGATTACTTTTATGGAAGGATATTTGGGCACAAGAAGACAAAGTCACCTCGCAACCGGGTCAAAGCCGGGGATTGCAACAATACAGAAGTAGTGCTTACCGTTTGCTGCGACAACAGTCAATACGAAATGGTAGAGAAAGTGCTTTGGGACAATATGGCCTTTGGGGTAGGTAAGTTGGATCGGCTGCGTAATATGATAGGAAATGGGGCGGCAAGTGGTGGAAAAGAAGCAATCTGAATCCATAAGAAATCAACGCCGCCCTAAAGGAATTGTGAGCGAACTCACAATTAATCTGCTCCACCTAAAAAACCCTTGGATAACGGCTTTCTGGTCAGCATTGTTTCCGGGTCTAGGATTTCTCATTATGGGGAGTTATGTAAAAGGGTTTCTGTTGATTATCGGCGCGACTATCGCAAACTCCATGGGACATATTAACCAGGCGATTATCTATGGGTTTACCGGTCAAGCTGAATTGGCTAAACAAGTCCTCGACACCAGGTGGTTGCTTTTTTATGCTCCTTTACAGCTTTTTGCCACTTGGAGCAGCTACCAGCTCACTGTTGATTTAAACAAATATGCAATCCTTGCTGCACGAGAGGATTCAGCAATTATTCCCTTTAAAATCGGCACATGGGACATAGGATTCATCGAGAAACGAAATCCTTGGGTGGCGGTTGCTTGGTCCCTTCTCATGCCTGGCCTGGGGCATCTTTATAGCCATCGAATCCCTACTAGCTTTTATTTGCTGACCTGGTGGATCGGCATGTCATACATGGCCCATCTCCTCCCAGCCATCCATCAGACCCTTTTGGGCAACTTTCCCCAGGCCATTGCAGCGATCAGGCCGGAATGGCTCTTATATCTGGTGGCAATTTATCCCTATTCCGCCTATGATGCCTATGTTAATACGGTTCAGTATAATATACTATTTGACCAGGAACAGAGCCGGTTCCTCATTGACAATTATCAAAATCCCAAGTTTCCCATGCCCGTAATGGATAACAGTCATTAAACTCGTTCAGGCATTGAGCAATTTTTGCTGCAAGTCCTGAATAGTATGGCCTTTAGAAATTTACAGTTGGGTTTTACTGCACGGATTAAGTTGGTTCGCCCGGAACACTCAACGGATATCATTAGTGAAGCGGCACGCCAGGGGAGTTTAGTAAGCGGTGGTGGGGTGAACCGGTACGATCGGTAAATATTACTGCTGGGAAAATCGTGTCCCAAGGACTTGAGCAGTTGGACCTGTTTTTTGAAGGAGAAGAAAAGAACCATGCCATAGGTAGAAACATTGAGCATTCAGGCTTGACGTTTATATGTTAAACATTAGTTTTATGCAATGACTTCTTGAGTGCTCACAATGATAAAGCTTAAAAATCACTATAGAACCCTTACAGAGCAGTGTGAAGTGAATCTGTAGGAGTTTTTGGTCATTCTTATACATAATTAACAATTAACTGGTTGACCAACAGCCTGTCTATTGGTTATCATATAGATATATATAAATATATAAATGTGATTTTGCGAAGTTTGTAGCGAGGGATGAAATCGAAGAAAAATGAAGGCTTGGGTAGCCGGATACGCGATAGCACTGCAATCAGGGCTGTTAGGACTGAGATTTGCCTGATTTGCAATAATAGTTTTGATTAAGGGAAGGGGCCTTCGTATGAATCAGAAGAAAAAAATCTTGTTTCTTTGCACCCACAACTCAGCGCGGTCGCAGATGGCCGAAGGGCTTTTAAGGGCGCTATACGGCGACCGGTTCGAGGCATTCAGCGCGGGAACGATGGCGACGGAGGTGAATCCGTATGTCGCCAGGGCGATGGCCGAGATTGGGATCGACATTTCCGCTCAGTGGTCGAAAGGTCTCACCGAATACCTCAACGATAGCTTTGACTATATTGTCACTGTTTGTGACGGGGCCAAGGAAGCCTGCCCTTTTTTCCCCGGAGGAGGCGTCATGCTGCATCAGAGTTTTACCAACCCGTCCGGCTTCCGGGGCTCGGACGACCAGATCATGAACGGAGTACGGTTGGTTCTCAGCGAGATTAAAGGCTGGATTGTTATGACATTTGGGGAGAGGGTGAGCTAAGGTGAAGGAACAGGCGGAAATCTTCAAAGCATTGGGAGACCCGGTTCGGCTGGAGATTATCAAGCTGCTCCTGGGCAAAGAACTGTGCGTCTGTGATATTATGAGCGCCTTCAAGGTTTCGCAGCCGACTATCTCCCATCATTTGAAGGTGCTAAAGTACGCTGGGCTAGTCAATGACCGGCGTGAGGGAAAATGGATTTACTATAGCCTGAATCCCGAGGCGTTTACCCAGGTAAGCGCGCTATTGCAGGAATTCGCGGCAAAGTCGGTGATCAAAGAGCGGGGGCGAACCTGTGAGTGAGGCATTCAAGCTTATTTTGAGAATAGGGGGTTCGTTATGATGATGAGAAAATCACTATCTTTTCTGGACAGATATTTGACATTGTGGATTTTCCTGGCAATGGCCGTCGGAGTCGGCGGCGGCTTCGTGTTTCCCAATGTGGCGGCGTGGCTCGATGCGTTCTCCGTCGGCACTGTATCCATTCCTATCGCGATGGGCCTTATTGTTATGATGTATCCACCACTGGCCAAGGTGAAATACGAAGAACTCGGCAAGGTGTTCAGCAATAAAAAGGTTGTCGCTTTGTCGCTCATCCAAAACTGGATTATTGGGCCGGTTTTGATGTTCGCCCTTGCCGTGTTGTTTCTGGCGGATAAGCCGGACTATTTTGTCGGCTTAATCCTGATTGGCCTTGCCCGCTGTATCGCAATGGTGATCGTCTGGAATACACTGGCCGACGGTGATACGGAGTATGCTGCTGCGCTTGTTGCGCTGAACTCTATCTTTCAGCTCATTTTTTACTCGCTTTACGCTTATCTGTTTATTACGGTCATACCCCGGTGGCTGAGCCTTGCGGGTATGGAAGTCCACGTATCGATGGTCGATGTCGCCATGAGCGTGGCGATTTATCTGGGCATTCCCTTTGTCGGCGGTTATCTGACGCGGAAGGTGCTGCTGCCGGCCAAAGGGCGGGAATGGTACGAGAAGACCTTCCTTCCCAGAATTAGCCCGCTGACACTGATCTTCCTGCTGTTCACGATTGTGGTCATGTTTTCGCTCAAAGGTAACTATATCGTCACACTGCCGATGGATGTGGTAAGGATAGCCATACCGCTTTTGATCTATTTCGTGATCATGTTCCTGGTCTCGTTTGCGGTTAGCTGGCGTTCGGGCGTTAATTACTCCCAGACAACGACCTTGTCCTTTACGGCTGCCAGCAATAATTTCGAACTTGCCATCGCCGTGGCAGTGGCAATTTTCGGCATCAATTCCGGCCAGGCTTTCGCGGCGGTCATCGGACCGCTCATCGAAGTGCCGGTCATGATTGGTCTGGTGAATGTGGCGCTCGGTTTTGCAAGGAAATATTATAAGCCGGATGGCTCGCCCAAAATAGAAAGCGGCTCACAAGGTGAGCGTCAGAAAAAAAGTTGTTAACCGGAGAGGAAGGATTGTTATGGAAAAAGGACCGGCTGCCGGGGGCTGCTCATGCTCTTGCGGCGAAACACAAAATAGTGAAACCCATTGCTGCAATCAAAGGCCTATGGCAAATATCAGCGAAAAACCGATGCCCTGGATAATAGGGGAGATAGAAACTTCAATAGGGAAAATTCCACAAGTGAGTACTGAGTATGCGTCAAGTGACAGGTTTGGTTCCTGGAAAGCGCGCTGGGGTATCGGACGGATAGACTATAAAATTCCGCCCGGACTCTACGGGGTGGGAAATCCCGACGCTGATTCCCTGGTGTTGGTTTCGGCTAACTATAAGATGAGTTTCGACCGGCTCCGTTCCGAATTAAAAGGGCTCAACCTGTGGATTCTGGTGTTGGATACCAAAGGCATCAACGTCTGGTGTGCAGCCGGCAAAGGAACGTTCGGTACCGATGAGTTGGTCAATCGTATCAATCAGGTGAAACTGCCGGAGATTGTGACCCATCGGACTTTGGTAGTGCCCCAGTTAGGTGCGCCCGGCGTGTCTGTCCATACGGTGCTGAAGCTGTCGGGCTTTAAAGTTGTATATGGCCCGGTAAGGGCCGCAGATATTCCGGCATTTATCAGTGCAGGATTGAAGGCGACTGCCGCCATGCGGGAAGTCCGTTTCGACATGTTTGATCGATTGGTGCTGGCTCCATTTGAGCTGGTCAGCACCATCAAACCGGCGCTTATTCTGATCGCGGTTCTCTTTTTAGTGAACTTAACGGCAGGAAAAGAAGGCGTTGACTTGAGGGTGGTAAGCCATACCCTGGCTGATTTCATCCCGTTTTTGGGGGCTATTTTAACCGGAACCGTTCTAGTCCCCTTATTCTTGCCGTACATTCCGGGGCCGGCTTTTGCCTGGAAAGGATGGTTGCTGGGGCTGCTATGGGCAGGTGCATATGTCTGGTACATTGCTTCTCCCTTGAGCGGGATTCATGAACTATTTTACTTCCTGATTTTACCTCCCATTGCTTCTTATCTTGCCATGAATTTTACTGGCTGTAGCACCTATACTTCTCTGTCCGGTGTGGCAAAGGAAATGAATTTTGCTATACCGGCCCAGATTATTTCCGCAGTAGGCGGTATAGCGCTTTTGGCTGGCGGTTTGTTTCTTGGATTTTAATGTAAGGGAGAATGAACGACTGTGATAAGACATAAATATTTGAAAAACGTTGTGACCCTAGTGCTGAATGCGGATAAGTGCATCGGGTGCGGAATGTGTTTGAACGTATGTCCCCATAATGTCTTTGGACTGAATTCGGGGAAGGCGTGGATCAGCGACCGGGACCGGTGTATGGAATGTGGAGCTTGCGCTCAAAATTGTCCTGTTGAAGCACTTGCGGTTAAGGTTGGGGTTGGTTGTGCCGCAGCCATTATACAAGGAAAGTTAAAGGGAACAGCTCCTTGTTGTGGCGGTGCGGAAGGAAATAAATCGTCTTGCTGTGGCTAAAAAGAGCCTTAATGGACTGTTCATCTAAATCCGGCGGATATGCATGTCCGCATATGATGGGCTGAAAATGTTTTCTTTTCATACCTTATGCAACCTCAATGCACGTGGAGTGTTGCGTTTGACTGAAAAGAAAACACGTCCCATGAGCCCAGGTGGTGCCCCTGGTCTCATGGGACGCGGTGAAATATGGGTATATGTTTCCGCTGACGTAGGAAGAAAACATTGAATTAGGATCGCCGAATTTCGATAATGTGTCATTTCTTAATATCCGAAAATATAGATGATAATCCATTGACGTTTGACAAATCAACGCTTGCTGCTTACGGCGGTCAGGCTAGGGGGGGCTTGTTTAGATGCGAAAAGTAATTTTAGATTTGGCTGTAACGTTGGACGGGTTTATCGAAGGTCTAAAGGGTGAAGTAGATTGGTGTATCATGGATGAGGAAATGGCATTTT
>NZ_AFGF01000213.1 GCF_000219125.1 Acetonema longum DSM 6540 | reverse complement strand
TCATGCTCGCCCAATCACACTTTGACTAATCCCTGGCAATCTGGCTCGTCGATATCCCTGTTATATTGTTAATTGGCCGATGAACCTCTTCCTGCTTTTCTTTTGCTTGTCGGATTTTTCGGGTATGCTTATCACCTCTACTTTTAAGGATATCATTTTACCGGCTACTCCGCAATAGAACCGTCCCCGTGAGTCTCGGCGACGCCTTGCTATCATGACGCCGGTGGAGTTCTATCATC
>NZ_AFGF01000212.1 GCF_000219125.1 Acetonema longum DSM 6540 | reverse complement strand
TACCTGGTACAATGGTTTTACCACAAAACACTGTACCTCCCGAAAGGAGACGAGCCTTCATGGTAAAAGTATACCCGTTTCGATGCCCCAAGTGCAACAATGATCATTCCTTCTACCGCTATGGCAAAGATACATTAGGATTTCAGAAATATCTTTGCCGAGAATGTAGCCATCAGTTTTCCCCTGATGCCCCGCCAGGTCGGCCGCGACAACGACCTTATCCCAGCTGCCCTCGCTGTGGCAAAGCGATGTTTCTTCACCACGACAAGAAGCATTACGCCAATTATCGCTGCTGCGATAAAAAATGCAATCACTCCATTTTTACACCGAAAGCCACTGCCGTGTCTCCTGCTTCTATGTCCCATCTATTTGGCAAAACGGATTTTAAAAGGATGCGCTATCCGATTCAGACTATCCTGATGGCCTTGACCCTGTTTTACATCGGCAAAAACTCATTTCGTAATATTGCCCTGATTTTGCGCACAGTCATGAATATTCCAGTCTCCCACACCACCATTAGCAGTTGGTGCACCCGCTTCGCCCCTCTGTTTCAATCCATCAGCCTGGAGCTTATTCCCTTGCTTAATTTCTCTTCCGATGAGTGGCATGCTGATGAGACGGTGGTAAAAATTGCGGGAGTGAAGCATTACATATGGTTTATCATCGATAGCGAAACCCGCTTTGTCCTGGGCTATCACCTTTCCCCTCACAGAGACAGTTCTCAAGCTTTTTCCTTGTTTCATTCCCTATCAGTACCAGGTAAACCCCAAGCCATCGTGACAGACCGGTATAGCGCTTACAAGGGGCCAATAAAGTCTTTGGCAGATGTGCGTCATATTCGGGTGCACAGCTTTGCCGACGACATTACCAACAATCTCATTGAGTGCTTTCACAAGCAGTTTAAGGCTTGGTACAAGACGAAACAGGGATTTTGTTCTTTTGATAGCGCTAACAATTTGATTGCCTTTTTTGTCTTTTTCTTTAATTTTGTTCGCCCGCATTCCGCCTTAAACGGCTTAACTCCGGCCCATGTGGCGGGACTGCATCTTTCTCCAAAGCGTAAACGCGAGCTTTTTCTCGTGGCTTGACTTATTCCTGCG